>JBBDNJ010000160.1:0-23450 GCA_040877705.1 Binatia bacterium
AATACGCGATTTCCATCCATCGGTGAATTGCCGTATTTTCACACTCTCGGCCCGCATGCATTCTATTCGTTCAAGCTCGAGCATCCGCGTGTTTCCGAAACCCGCGCAGGCGCGGAGGGCTTCGAGCCGTCGCGGTTGGAGGTCGAGGGGAGATGGGAAAATATCCTTGAGAGCCGCGCGCGGACGATGCTGGAGCGCGCGCTTCCCGCCTACCTGTTGACTTGCCGGTGGTTTGGCGGCAAGGCGCAGCAGATTCGTTCGGTGAAGAATGTCGATATCATCCCGTTTCCCGCCGATTCGCAGGCCACTTACTTCACGACATGGACGGTGGAGTATATCGGCGGAATTCCAGAGACCTATTTATTGGTGCTGGCGGTTGCTTGCGGGGATCGAGCCGTGGAGCTACGGCAGTCTTCGCCGCAAGCGGTCATCGCGCAGCTCAAAATCAAAGAGGAAGGCGTTGAAACGGAAGGGATTTTGTACGACGCCGTATACGACGCGAACTTTCTGAAATGTTTACTCACCGCGGTGTCGCGGGGGCGCCGTTACAAAGCCGAGGGCGCCGAGTTGTTGGCGCAGCCGTCTAAAGTGTTTCGCAAGCTCATGGGCGGCACGGATCGTCCGTTGGAGCCGGCGCTGCTCAAGCGCGAGCAGAGCAACACGTCAGTGGTATACGGCGATCGGCTGATTCTGAAAATTTTCCGGCGCGTTACCGAGGGGCTGAATCCGGACGTTGAGATCGGCCGCTTCCTTACCGAAAAGGCCGCGTTCGCGCATGTGCCGCCGTTGGCCGGTCATCTCGAGATGCGCAAGGGACGCGGGGAACCCGCCACTCTCGGCATTTTGCAAGGGCTGGTAGCCAACGAAGGCGATGCCTGGGACTATACCTTGGACAAACTCGGTTATTATTTCGAGCAAGTTCTCACCCGTCAGGTCGACGCGGGAGCGGCGACGTTGCCGGGCAAGTCGCCGGTCGAGCTTGCCGAGCAGGAAATCCCTGAGTTGGCGCAGGAACTGATCGGAACTTATCTTTCCTCCGCATGCGTGTTGGGCCAGCGCACCGGCGAGATGCATGCGGCACTTGCGGCCGATCGCAAGGATCCGGCGTTTGCGCCGGAGCCGTTCACCGCGCTTTATCGCCGTTCGCTTTATCAAAGCATGCGCTCGTACGCCGACCAGGCGCTCGGCTTATTGCAGAAGCGTCTAAAGCGGTTGCCCGAAGATGTCCATTCCCAAGCGGAAGAGGTCTTGAAGCTTGAACCCGAGATTTTCACTCAATGTCGTCAAATCGTCGAAAAAAAAATCACCGGCATGCGCATTCGCTGCCACGGCGACTACCATCTCGGTCAAGTTTTGTTCACCGGCAAGGATTTCATCATCATCGACTTTGAGGGTGAGCCGGCGCGGTCGGTGACTGAGCGGCGTCTCAAGCGCTCACCGCTGCGCGACGTCGCCTGCATGGTGCGATCATTGAACTACGCCGCCTTGACGAAGTTACGCGGCGGTGGCCTGAGGCCCGAGGACGCCATTCAGCTCAAGCCGTGGGCGCGGTATTGGAACTACTGGGTGTCGGTCAGCTATCTGAAAGGTTATTTTGCGGCGGTCCAACCGTCCGGCCTGATTCCCAAAGCGCGCGAAGAGCTCAGCTTATTATTGAATATTCTGTTGCTCGAGAAGGCAGTTTATGAGTTGAGTTATGAATTAAACAATCGGCCCGACTGGGTCGGGGTGCCGATCGAAGGAATTTTGGAGCTGATTAAATCGAGCCACTAGCAAACGTTGCCGATGAGAATTTTTTGGAAGAGCGCAACGGTAACCAGGTACTAACGGCGGTTAATCGGCTATGCCAAGGAGTCACAGCAAATAATGTCTAACGCTTTCAGTCTGATCACCGACGACGACAGTCATCTGTTTAATGAGGGCAGCCATTTTCGGTTGTACGATAAGCTAGGGGCGCACGTTGTCAATCACGCCGGGCGTTCCGGGACCTACTTCGCGGTCTGGGCGCCCAATGCCCAACAGGTCAGCGTCATCGGCGACTTCAACGACTGGGACAAGAGCCGTCACCCTCTTTCTCCCAAAGGCAGCACCGGCATCTGGGAAGGCTTTTTCCCCGACATTGGCAAAGGCACTCTTTATAAGTACCATATCGTCTCACGCATGAGCGGCTACCGCGCCGATAAAGCCGACCCCTTCTCGATCTTCAACGAGATTCCGCCCAAGACCGCCTCCATCGTCTGGGACCTCGACTATCAATGGAACGATCAAGACTGGATGGCCAAACGCGCCGGGCACAATCGGCTGGACAAGCCCATGGCGATCTACGAAATGCACATTGGCTCCTGGCGCCGCGTGTTTGAGCAAGGCAACCGTTCTCTGTCATACCGGGAACTGGCCCCCCAGCTGGCCGAGTATCTCGTGCAGCTGGGGTACACCCATGTGGAATTTCTCCCGGTCATGGACCATCCGTTCTTCGGCTCCTGGGGTTATCAGATCACCGGCTACTTCGCCCCCTCGGGGAACTACGGCACACCTCAGGACTTCATGTATCTGGTCGACTACCTGCACCAGCACGATATCGGCGTTATCCTGGACTGGGTGCCGTCGCACTTTCCCAGCGACGAGCACGGCCTGGGGTTCTTTGACGGCACCCATCTGTACGAACATGCCGATCCGCGCCAGGGCTACCATCCCGAATGGCACAGCTACATTTTTAACTACGGCCGCACTGAAGTGCAGAGCTTTTTGATCAGTAACGCCTTGTTCTGGCTCGACCGCTACCATATTGACGACCTGCGCGTCGATGCCGTGGCCTCCATGCTCTATCTCAATTATGGCCGCAAAGACGGCGAATGGATTCCCAACCCGTACGGAGGCCATGAAAACATCGAAGCGATCAACTTTTTGAGACGCATGAACCAGGAGGTTTACCAGCACTATCCCGCCGTCCAGACTATTGCCGAAGAGTCCACCTCCTGGCCGATGGTGTCGCGTCCCAACTATCTGGGCGGCCTGGGCTTTGGACTGAAATGGGACATGGGCTGGATGCACGACACCTTGCAGTACATGAGCCGCGATCCGGTGCACCGCAGATTTCATCACGATAAGCTCACCTTTCGGATGATCTACGCCTTTCATGAAAACTTCGTCTTGCCGCTGTCCCATGACGAGGTGGTCTACGGCAAAGGATCGTTACTGGGGAAGATGCCCGGCGATCCGTGGCAGAAGTTCGCCAACTTGAGAGCATTGTACGGCTACATGTACGCCCAGCCGGGCAAGAAGATGCTGTTTATGGGCGGCGAGTTCGGGCAGTCCGCAGAATGGGCGCACGATGGTAGTTTACAGTGGGAACTCTTAAATGAGCCGCTGCACCAGGGCCTCAAACAGTGGGTCGGCGATTTAAATAGTCTTTACCGTCGGGAGCCGGCGCTTCATGAGCTGGATTGTGATTCACGGGGATTTGAATGGATCGACTGCGACGATGCCGAACACAGCGTGGTAAGCCTGATGCGCAAAGCCAAGTCGACCGGAAACCTGATCTTGATCGTCTGCAACTTTACCCCGGTGCTGCGCTACAGTTACCGATTGGGAGCGCCGCGCTCGGGAATGTGGCATGAGGTGTTAAACAGCGATGCCGGCCGCTACGGTGGCAGCAACATTGGCAACCTGGGTGGCGTAGAGACCGTGCCCGTGCCGCTGCACGGCCGCCCCCACTCCCTGACGCTTACCCTGCCGCCGCTGTCGGTGTCGGTGTTTAGAAATCAAGGATGAATAAATGCGACGAGGTGTTCAAAGCATGAGAATTCACCGTTCGTGCTGAGCCTGGTCGAAGCACGAAAAGCGTTTCCACTTACAAGCACATGAGTCTTTTTCAGCAGCCTTGCATCGGAGCGGAGTATTTAGGTGATAACCGGTGCTCGTTTCTTGTTTGGGCAAAAAATGCCGCGACGATGGATGTCCACATTGTCGGTGAAGCGGAAAGAATCGTTCCGTTACAAAATGCCGGAGACGGGTACTTTCGGGCCGAGGTGGAAAACGTTCGGCCGGGAACGCTTTACTTCTATCGCTTCGATCAGAGCACCGAGCGGCCCGATCCCGCGTCAAAATTCCAGCCGCGGGGAGTGCATGGCCCATCGCAGGTGGTCGACCGGTCATTTGCATGGACCGATTCACATTGGTTTGGTTTGCCGCTGCAGAGATACATCGTTTATGAGCTCCACGTCGGCACGTATACCGCCGAGGGAGCTTTCGAAGCGATCATACCTCATCTGACTCAGCTCAAAGAACTTGGCGTGACGGCGCTCGAACTGATGCCCGTAGCTCAGTTTCCCGGTGATCGAAACTGGGGCTATGACGGCGCCTATCCTTTTGCCGTGCAGAATTCCTATGGCGGACCGGCCGGATTGAAGCGTCTCGTCGATGCCTGTCATCAACAAGGTTTGGCAATTGTTCTCGACGTCGTTTACAACCATCTGGGACCGGAAGGAAATTACTTTACAGAGTTCGGCCCCTATTTTACCGCACGCTATAAAACACCGTGGGGACCGGCGCTCAATTTCGACGGGCCGGGCAGCGATCCCGTGCGACGGTTTTTTATAGACAACGCGCTTTATTGGATCAGTGAGTTTCATCTCGATGCGCTCCGTCTCGATGCCACCGACCAGATCCTCGACCACTCGCCGACGCATTTTCTGGCGGAGCTCAGCGCTGAAGTCGACGAGCTCCGAAAGGTGCTTAACCGGCAGATCTTTCTCTTTCCGGAAAGCGCGGCCAACGATGTTCGTGTGATCAAATCCCGCGAGCTCGGCGGCTATAATCTAGACGCGCAGTGGAATGACGAGTTTCATCATGCTCTACGCGCGGTCTTGACCGAAGAGAGGACCGGTTACTATCGAGATTTCGGCGAGTTTCGCCAGCTCGTCAAAGCCTACACGGAGGGTTACGTTTACTCCGGCGAATATTCAAAGCATCGCGGCCGGAGACACGGCAGCTCGACTCGGGACATACCGGCGGAGCGTTTTATCGTCTTCTCGCAAAATCATGATCAGGTCGGTAATCGGGTGTTGGGTAAGCGGCTGACTCAACTCGTGTCGTTCGAAAAGCTCAAGCTGGCTGCCGGAGCGGTATTACTGTCGCCGTTCATTCCCCTCTTGTTCATGGGCGAAGAATACGGCGAAGAGGCGCCCTTTCAATATTTTATCAGTCATTCGGATCCCGAACTGATCGAAGCGGTGCGCAAGGGCCGCCGGCAAGAGTTCGCCGCCTTCGAATGGAACATCGAGCCGCCCGACCCTCAGGACGAAGCGACGTTCCGGCGCGCTAAATTAAATCATCTCCTGAGCCAAGGCGGCCACCATCGAACTCTGCGGGAATTTTACCGTGAGCTGATTCGCTTGCGTAAGGCGCTCGCGCCGTTGGCGCGCTTGAGCAAAGCGCACTGCGAAATTACCGCGTACGAGAAGCAGCGAGTCATGTTGATGCGCCGTTGGAATCGCGGCCAAACCAACCTGATTCTCTATAACTTCAGTGACGCCGAGGTCTCGCTTGCGCCGGCGCTTCCGGCCGGGCGTTGGCGAAAAATTTTCGATTCCGCGGCGGCGCAGTGGCAGGGGCCGGGTACTCGTCTCGCTGAATTTTTAGACGCGCGGGAAGAATTATCGCTGACGCTGAGCGCTGCCAGCTTTGGGCTTTTTCAGGCCGCGCCGGCGGCAAACACCGAATACGACAGACAAGAGACAAGCACAAGATGAAAATCTGGCCAGGCAAACCCTATCCGCTCGGCGCGAGCTGGGATGGCGCCGGCGTCAACTTTTCGCTGTTTTCCGAGAATGCCGAAAGGGTCGAACTTTGTTTGTTCGATTCGACTGAGAGCAAAGAGAGCGCGCGCATTCGGCTGAGGGAAAAAACCGCGCACGTCTGGCATGCTTACCTTCCTGAAGTACGCCTCGGCCAGCTATACGGCTATCGAGTGCACGGTCCTTACGAGCCCGAACAAGGGCATCGCTTCAATCCGACAAAGCTGCTTTTGGATCCCTATGCCACGGCGATTGCCGGCCCGATCAAATGGAGCGACGACGTTTTTGGTTATCCCATCGGTGATCCGGACGCCGATCTCGTGCCCGATGAGCGCGACAGCAGCGACCGGTTGTCTAAATGCGTGGTGGTGGATCCGGCTTTTAGTTGGGGTAACGATGTGGCGCCGCGCACGCCATGGCACAAGACGCTGATCTACGAGCTTCACGTCAAAGGCTTTACCGCGCGCCATCCGGGAGTGCCGGAGCGGCTTAGGGGAACCTACGCGGGGCTGGCCTGTCCGGCGGTGCTCGATTATTTCCATTCTCTGGGAATTACCGCCGTCGAGTTGATGCCGGTGCATCAATTTGTCGCCGACCGGCACCTGGTCGACCGCGGTCTGACCAATTTCTGGGGTTATAATTCCATCGGCTTTTTTGCCCCTGACGCGCGATTTTCCAGCAGCGGTGTTCTCGGCCAGCAGGTGGACGAGTTCAAAACTCTGGTCAAGACCCTTCATCGCGAAGGCATCGAGGTCATCCTCGACGTCGTTTACAATCACACCGCGGAAGGCAATCAGATGGGGCCGACGCTGTCCTTTCGCGGTATCGACAATGCGGCCTACTACCGGTTGGTGGAAAACGATCGCCGTTATTACATGGACTATACCGGCTGCGGTAATACGCTCAATGCCACTCATCCGGCGGTCTTGCGTTTGATCATGGATAGTTTGCGTTATTGGATTCAGGAGATGCACGTCGACGGCTTCCGTTTCGATTTGGCGTCGGCTCTGGCGCGCGAGCTGCATGAGGTGGACCGTCTCGGCGCCTTTTTCGATATCATTCATCAAGACCCGATTATCTCCCAGGTCAAACTCATAGCGGAACCGTTGGATCTGGGCGAAGGAGGATACCAGGTCGGAAACTTCCCGGCTCTATGGGCCGAATGGAACGGGGTATACCGCGATACGGTGCGCCGCTTCTGGAAAGGCGACGGCGGGCATGTCGGCAGCATGGCTTACCGTTTGACCGGCAGCAGCGATTTGTACGGCACCAGCGATCGCCTCCTGATGAACGCGCACCACCAACGGATCGCGTTCATGTTGCCCGGTCACAGCGCCAAAGCACAATGGCAGGTCATTCTCGACACGCGCGAGGGAATGGCGCGCCGGACGCGGCGTGTCGCCAAGGGCGCCGCTTACAACCTGGAGGGGCGTTCGTTGGCATTGTTTAGACTGTTCGACAGCCAAGAGGCTTTACCCACGCCGTTAGCGCGCCGGCGGCCGAACGCTTAAATTTCGCCATTGCGTGTCACCATGCGAATCCCCATCGCCACATACCGGCTGCAATTTCATAAAGATTTCAACTTTTCCGAAGCGAAGGCGGTGGTTTCTTATTTACAAGATCTCGGCATTTCCGATCTCTACGCGTCGCCGATTTTTCGCGCGCGGGCGGCAAGCATTCACGGCTACGACGTCGTCGATCCGAACCAGATCAACCCCGAATTGGGCAGCGCGGAGGAGTACGACCGGTTGGCCGGAGAAGTACAGCGCCGCGGCATGGGCTGGCTTCAGGATATTGTTCCCAATCATATGGCCTACGACAGCGAGAACTGGATGCTGATGGACGTCCTGGAAAACGGCCCCAACTCCGCATACGCGAGCTTCTTCGACATCGAATGGGATCATCCGATGGAAAATATGCGCGGCAAGGTGCTCGCCCCGTGCCTGGGCCAATTCTATGGTCAATGCTTGGAAGATGGCGAGATCGTCCTGAAATACGACGCGCAGGGACTGGCCGTCCACTACTACGAGTTGAGACTGCCGATCAACATCGAATCTTATAGCCTGGCGCTCACTCCGAGTCTCGGCGCATTGAGAAGAAAGCTGGGACAGCATCATGCCGATCTGATCAAACTCCTCGGGGTTCTCTACACGCTCAAGAACTTGCCGTCGGCTGAAGAAGGCAGGGAGCGCGCCGAGCAAATTATCTTCGTCAAGAACATGCTCTGGGAGCTGTACACGACCAACGAGGAGATCAAGGGTTTCCTGGACGAAAACATCGCGCGCTTCAACGGCCGCCCGGGCGATCCGGAAAGCTTCAACGCTTTGGACCAGCTGCTGGCGCAGCAGTACTACCGCTTATCGTTCTGGAAAGTCGCAACCGAGGAAATCAACTACCGGCGGTTTTTCAACATCAACGAGCTCATTTCGTTGAGAGTCGAGGATGCCAGCGTATTTCACACCTGCCACGGCCTGGTTTTCAGGCTGGTTCGGGAACAGAAAATCACCGGGCTGCGCATCGACCATATCGATGGACTTTACGATCCCGCCAGGTATCTCAAGCGTATCCGGGAAAAGCTCGGCGACGTTTATGTCGTCGTGGAAAAAATTTTGGAGCTGCGCGAGAGTCTCCCCGGCGACTGGCCGGTCTGCGGCACCACCGGTTACGAATTTGCCAACTACGTCAACGAACTCTTCTGCCAAAGCGAGCATGAGCATAAGCTCGCGGAATTGTACCGGCGCTTCACCGGCCTTACCGTCTCCTTCGGCGATCTCGTCAGCGAGAAAAAGCGCTTGATCATCGGCCGGCACATGGCGGGCGACGTCGACCGCCTGGCGCATTTGCTCAAGCGGATATCGAGCCGCGACCGGTTCGGCGGCGACATCACGCTTTATGGTTTAAAGCGCGCGCTGGTGGAGGTCTTAACTTTTTTTCCGGTCTACCGGAGTTACATCAGCCCGGACCTTTTCACCGCCGAAGATCGAAACCGCATGCAGGAGACCTTACACAGGGCCAAGGAAATGAATCCGGGTTTGTTCCTGGAGCTTTCCTTTATCGGCAAATTTCTCTTGCTCGAATACGGCGATCACGCCAGCGAGCAGGAGAAGAGCCAGTGGATCCATTTCATCATGCGGCTGCAGCAGTTGACCGGTCCGCTGATGGCGAAGGGCTTCGAAGATACGACCTTGTATATTTACAATCGCTTCATATCCCTGAACGAGGTCGGCGGCGATCCGAGCCGGTTCGGCATCGCGCCGGATGCTTTTCATGAGTTCAATCTGCAACGAGCCCGCTCGTGGCCCCATACTCTGAATGCCACGTCGACCCATGACACCAAGAGGGGAGAAGACGTGCGCGCGCGACTCAATGTCTTATCGGAAATACCGGATGAGTGGGAGACCCATGTTTTCAAGTGGAGCGAAATAAACCGGCGGCATAAGCGTATGCTCAAGGGCCGCGAGGTTCCCGACCGCAACGATGAGTATTTTTTGTATCAATCGGTGATCGGCGCCTTACCCTTGTCCGAAGATCAACATGCCGGCTTCGTCGAACGAGTGAAAAACTACATGATCAAAGCGGTACGAGAAGCGAAAGTCCACACGGGCTGGCTTAAACCCGATACCGACTATGAAGAAGCGTTTTTGGCCTTCATTGAAAAAATTCTCGAGCCTTCGCAAGACAATTCTTTTCTGCGCGAGCTTCGCTCGTGGACGCGCACGATCGCGCGCTTCGGCGCCCTGAACTCTCTGTCGCAGACGCTTCTCAAGCTTACCTGCCCCGGCGCACCGGATTTATATCAGGGCACTGAATTATGGGATCTTCACTTCGTGGACCCGGATAACCGGCAGCCCGTCGACTTCGCAAGCCGACGGAAGATTCTTGATGAAATTAAACAAAGCGAGGCAGACAATCCAAAAGCGGCCTTGGCGGAACTTCTTACCCACTGGGAAGACGGGCGAGTAAAGCTGCTGCTGATTTTCAAAGCCTTAAATTTCCGCCACCGCCGAATGGAAGTGTTTCAAGATGGCAGTTATATCCCTCTTGCGGTAACCGGCAAAGCGGCTAATCACGTCGTCGCTTTTGCCAGGCGCAAAGACACGAATTGGGCCGTTGTCGCCGTGCCGCGCTTTCCGACTGGCATGTTTCCCTGCGCCGACGCGTCTGCGGGGCGACAAGGAGCGTGGGAAGACACGGCATTGATCTTGCCGGATGACAGTCCCACGGCATGGTCTAATGTATTCACAGGAGAAACTCTGCAAGCGCCGGCAACGGAAGCAGCAAGGAAAATCTACCTGACCGACGTCTTGGCCGATTTTCCCGTGGCTTTGCTCGATGGCGATTCGACGGCGCAATTCGACACTGCTGCACGCTTGTCGCTTGGCGAGCGGCTGCACTGAAGGCTACTTGATCCATCGCTTCCGTTGGCTGCGTTGACGGCTCTAGACGCAAAGAGCACGGCAAAAAGAATTTCGCGCCGCGCGATAATTTTTGGACTCGTTGCCTTTTCCGAAGATCATCGTTCCCGGCGATCACGACATACCGCTATTCAATCTTTTCGCTCGCTTTGCCAAAAAACTTGACCGCTACCGGCGTTTCATCATCGAGGATCTCGAACCCTTTTACAGCGACCACGAGATCGCTGTTTTGGGCGTCAACACCGCGCGATCGGCAACCTTCAAAGGCGGACGCGTCAGGCAGCCTGACGAACCGGATTACGGAACTTTCAGTTTTCCATCCTCGATCAAAATAAATAGCACCCAGAAGTACGGTTGAAAGGTCGAGCCGGCCCAAAAATCGGATTATTTGTAAGAATTTGTAAGTATTTTGCCTCTTTCGCTGGAACCTGATAGTGAACTTACAATGCGAAAGAATATCGTCCCAGAGCTTATGAACGTGCGCGATGTCGCCGGCTATCTCGGCATTAATGAGAAGAAGGTTTATTTTCTGGCCAAAACAGGGAAGATCCCTTGCACGAGAGTTACCGGAAAGTGGACTTTTCCGAAAAAGTTGATCGATCAATGGATCGAACAAAGCGTTCATGGAATGGTCGCGCAATCGCGGCCACCTGCGGAACGTGCTTTTCTCCTGGGCGCCGGCAGCGACGATCCGAGCCTGGGAATCCTGCACGATCTTTACGAGTCCAAGAAGCCTGCGTCCCTCTTCATGACTACCGTTGGCAGCAGCGGCGGACTGGAGGCTATTCGCAGGGGTGTAGCGGATTTCGCCCTCGCACACCTCCTGGAGCCGGATCGAGCCGCAGACGACGGGCGCGCCGTTCAAGGTATGTCGTCTGAAAACACGGTTGTGGTCGAGCTGTTTCATCGTGAGCTTGGTTTGTTGGTGCCGCAGAGCAATCCGCAGAAGATTACATCCGTGCGCGATCTTGTGCGCCCGAAACTGCGCATGATCAATCGTCAGCCCGGCTCGGGCACAAGGATCTATCTTGATCAGGAACTGGCGCGGGGGCATGTCAACGCAAATAAAATTTCCGGATACGGAACCTTCGTTTCGACCCATTTGGCGGTGGGCTTGAAGGTTTTATGGGGCGGGGCGGACGCGGGCTTGGCCACCCGGACGACAGCGCAGTTGCTCGGGCTCGATTTCCTATTTCTTACCCGAGAGCGTTTTGACATGGTGATTCCAAAGGATCGTTTCTTTGCCCAAGGCATACAGGTTTTGCTCGGCATCGTCGGTTCGCGCGAGTTCCGAGAGCGGGTCAGCGCGCTGGGTGGATATGATGTAAGCGAATCTGGACGAATCATCAATTTAAATTAGTCCCTATCAAGGAGGCTTCGATGCATAGATCGCTGACTTTGTCGTTCTTATTCACAACATTTATTACTCTGGGGTTCGGCACGGCTGCCCAAGCCGCGGATTCCGCTAGTCGCAACGTCATTCTTTCGACAACGACGAGCACCCAGGACTCGGGTCTGCTCGACGTCTTGATACCTATGTTCGAGAAACAGACTGGTTACTCCGTGAAGACCGTGTCAGTCGGCACGGGACAAGCATTGGTATTGGCCGCGAAGGGAGATGCCGACGTTGTTTTAGTTCATGCGCCGAGCTTGGAAAAGAAATACGTCGCCGATGGCAAGCTGCTCAATCGCCGGCTGGTGATGTACAACGACTTCGTCATTATCGGGCCCAAGAATGATCCGGCGAAGATCCGCTCGGCGAAGACCTCGGCGGCGGCGCTCAAAGCGATCGAACAAGCAAAGGCGAATTTTGTTTCGCGCGGCGACAACTCGGGCACACATACACTGGAAAAATCTTTGTGGAAAGCCGCTGGTATCGAACCGAAGGGCTCCTGGTACATCGAAGCGGGCCAGGGAATGGGCGCCGTCCTCGCTATCGCCAACGAGCGCAACGCCTACACGATCACGGACCGCGGCACTTTACTGGCTCTGAGGAAGCGAGTGGCCTTGCCCATTTTGGTCGAAGGTGACAGAGCGCTTCTGAACATCTATTCGGTGATGGAAGTGAATCCTGCCAACGGCCCGCGGATCAATTCGGCTGGTGGCAGAGCCTTTGCCGACTTCATGGTCGCGCCGCAAACACAGAACGTGATTAAAAGCTTCGGTGTGGAGAAATTCGGCCAACCCCTCTTTGTGCCGGTTGCCGGCAAAAAAGAGGACGCGCTCGGAGCATAACCTGGATCTCATCTGGCAGGGGATTGTCAAAGCGGTCGAGCTGGTTGTCGGCTTCGATGCCGAAGTTTGGGCGATTACCTGGCTCTCGCTGAAAATCTCGGGCAGCGCGACGGCGATTTCGCTGTTGCTCGGGATTCCTCTGGGCGTTGCGCTCGCGATGAGTCGGTTCCCTGGTCGTTCGGTGATTGCTGCGGCGGTCAATACCGGCATGGGACTGCCGCCGGTGGTCGTCGGGCTGTTCGTTTCGATGTTTCTCTGGCGCAGCGGTCCATTGGGTTTCCTGGAATGGATTTATTCGCCGACGGCGATGGTGATCGCACAGGTGATTATCGCATTTCCCATCGTCGCCGGATTGACCATGGCAACTTTTCAAAGCCTCGATCCGAAGTTAGCATTGCAATTGCTCGGTATCGGCGCGTCGAAGCCGCAAGTGATCTGGCTTCTGTGTAAAGAGGCGCGGCTGCCGCTCTTGGCCGCAGTAATGGCCGGATTTGGCGGCGTGATTTCCGAAGTCGGCGCCTCCATGATGGTGGGCGGCAATATCCGTGGCCAAACTCGAGTTCTCACCACGGCCACGGTTTTGGAGACCGGCAAAGGCAACTTCGATATCGCCATCGCCCTGAGCGTCATTCTGCTAACGCTCACCTTCGCGATCAACTTTTTTCTCACGCGCATCCAGCAGCGGGAACAGCTCCGGTGGCCGAAAGTCTCTTAGCGCTGCGCGACATTCTCGTTCGCCACGGCGACAACACTGCGCTGCAAATCTCCCGGCTCGAAATCGAATCCGGCGAAGTCTTGGCGCTGCTCGGTCCCAATGGCGCCGGTAAGACAACCTTGCTCAGAGTGATGGGACTGCTGCAGTTGCCGAGTACAGGAAGGATTTACTTCAAAGGTAAGCAAGCCGGGCCATCCAACGCTCTCGCGATCAGGCAGGGCATCGCAAATGTGTTCCAGGAGCCGCTGCTGCTCAATGCCACCGTTTATCAAAATGCTGCCCTTGGATTGAATCTGCGCGGCCTTAACCGTCGCGAGATCGAAATGCGCCTGCGCCCCTGGCTCGAACGGCTCGGCATCGCCCATCTCATCGCGCGTTCCGCGCGCACGCTCTCCGGCGGCGAGGCGCAGCGCGCGAGCCTTGTTCGCGCCTTGGTGCTCGAACCCGAACTTTTGCTGCTCGACGAGCCGTTTTCCGCCTTAGATTCCGCCAGCCGCCAGACTTTGCTGCGCGATTTCCAGCGAATCGTCAGAGAAACCCGAATCACAACGGTCCTCGTCACGCACGATAGTCACGAGGCTTTCGCGTTGGCCGATCGGATCGGCGTTTTGAAACAAGGGCAGTTGTTGCAGCTGGGCTGCCGTGAAGAAATGTTTCTTCGGCCTGAAACCGAATCCGTCGCCGAGATCGTTGGCATTGAAAACCGGTTTCGTGGTGTCGTCAAAAGCCTTGACGGCGGTTACGCGGAGATCGCCATCAATCGTGCCAAAATTTATTCTGGAGGAGAGTTCAAAATCGGCGCGAAGGTCATTGTTTGTGTTCGAGCCGATGACGTGTCCCTCAATCCAGGTCATATTGAAACTAAAGACCGAAATCGGCTCAAAGGGAAAATTATTGAGGCGTCAGCGGGGATGGCTCACCATCGGACCGTTGTGGATTGTGGATCATTTCATCTCATCGCCCTGATGGAACGACAGAAATTTAGTGATCGTATTCTTTCGGACGGCGAGGATGTGACGGCTACGTTCAGTCCTGAAAGGGTTCACGTGATCCGTGACGATCATTGATAGATTCGACAAGGTGCTGACGTGCGGTATCCGCAGCAGTCGGAAATAGTTTCAGGCGAAAAACGCTTCCAGGTACGAAGGAGCGTACTTCGGTCCGCTGCCGGTGCAGGATTAATAAAATTGTTAAACTAGACCGAATGACTTAAAAAGAGGGCTGGATGCCAAAATATATCGCCGATGCTGACATTTCTTCGGTTAGCAAAAACTCCCGAGCGCTTAAAAGGCACTTCAATTTCATCCTGGAGAGAGAGTCCAGCGGCTCGAAAGCGCGCGCAGCGAAATTTCAGACTCACCACGGCGAGGTCCAAACGCCGATTTTCATGCCGGTTGGAACGCAGGCGACGGTGAAAGGACAGACGGTTGATAGCCTAAAAGCGACCGGCGCGCGCGTTCTTCTGGCCAACGCCTACCACCTGCTTCTTCGTCCGGGGCCCGAGGTCTTAAAGAAATTCGGCGGCATCCACCGTTTCATGAATTGGGATGGACCGGTGCTTACGGACTCGGGCGGGTTTCAGATTTTTTCTCTGCCGCACGCCAGAGAGATGAACGAACAGGGCGCTCGTTTTCAAAGTTATGTCGATGGAAAATCTTATCTCCTCTCGCCTGAATCCAGCATCGAGATGCAGAAAGCGATCGGCAGCGACATCATGATGGCTCTCGATCAGTGCATTCCTTCAACCGCCCCATACGCTCAAGCACAGGCGGCCATGGATCTCACCCACCGTTGGGCCGAGCGCTCGCTCCGGGCCAGAGGCGACTCCCCCCAAGCGCTATTTGGAATTGTTCAGGGAGCCTGCCACCGCGATCTCCGAAAGAAGAGTGCCGCGTTTTTAAGCAAGCTCCCATTTGACGGCCTGGCCATCGGAGGTTTAGCCGTAGGCGAAACTCATCGTGAACGCTACGAGTTCACGGCACTGGTCACCGAACATCTGCCGAAAACCCTTCCTCGTTATCTGATGGGCGTGGGCACGCCGATCGATATTCTCGAGGCCGTTCACCGCGGCGTCGATATGTTCGACTGCATTATCCCCGCACAGCTGGCGCAACGAGGAGTGGCCTTTACTTCTCATGGAAAACTTCAGTTGCGCCGCTCCGTGCATAAATTTCAACAAGAGCCTCTCGATGCGCAGTGCGATTGCCAGAGCTGCAAACAATACGCGCGCGGCTATATTCACCATCTCGTCAAATCGCATGAGTTCTTAGGTTGGCACCTTTTGGGTATTCACAATATGACTTTCTATCATAGCCTGATGAGGCAGATGAGAGAGAGCATTTTGCGTGACGACTTTGTTTCTTATTATGAGAAGAAACGCATCGAGCTGGTGCGAACCGACGAAGCGAACTTGGGTCGGCCGCCGAAGAAAGCCAGGACCGCCCAGCCTGCCCGCTTGGGCGACTACGAAATCCACACGTCTGGTCAGGGCTTTTCCAGCATCCGCCAAATCAGCTCCGGCGAGGTGATGCACTCGGTGAACCACCCAGATGATGAAGCCAATAAGCTCTACATCGAGCAATCGTTTCTCGCCGATCGCCTGTCAAAGCGAGAAGGCCAGGCAGACGAGCTGGTGATCTGGGACGTAGGACTCGGCGCGGCCTCCAATGCCATGGCCGCTATTCACTGTTTTGAGAAGTGTTATGCAGGACAAGGTGAAAACGCCCTCCGCCCCCTGCGTCTTGTGAGTTTCGAATGTGATCTCGATCCGCTCACTCTCGCCGCTCAAGATCCGGGGCGTTTTCCTCACCTTCGGCACGGCGCGCCGTCGCAAATTCTTGAAAGCGGCAAGTGGGAACACGCTTCGAGCCTGCTCCAATGGGAACTTCTCAAGGGGGATTTCCCGGGGTTTATCGAATCAGCAGAAATTTCCGATGTGATTTTTTACGACCCGTTCTCATACAAAACAGACGCCGCGCTCTGGACCCCGGAGATTTTTTTACGCATTTTTAAGCGCTGCCTGCCAAAATCCGCGGAACTCTACACCTACTCCGCTTCGACGGCCGTGAGAGTGTCTCTTCTGACGGCGGGGTTTTTTGTCGCAGAAGGGATCGGAACAGGGCCTAAGCCGGAAACCACCATCGCCTTTACGAGAGCGAAAGGAGCGGGAGATCATCCCTTATCTCCACGACTCTTAGGCCAAGAGTGGCTCACACGCTGGCGCCGAAGCGGTTCAAAATTTCCGATGAATCTTTCCACTGAAGAGAGACCGCATTTTGAAAGACTTATTGAAACCCATCAGCAATTCTTAAGCGTTTCCTGAAAACTTCGCCATACTGCGCCGTCCGAAGCCCTATCTATCCAACAAAGAATGGATTCTTGGGACCCCGGACAGATTCGGCTACCTACGCCGCCTTTTTCTTTTTAAGATTGACTTCTACTTGATAGCCGGCCAGATCGGCCAGCTGAAATAGCTGAAGGAGCTGTTTAGACGCTGTGTTTTCCTGCAGCAAACGCACCACCTGAGACGGAGAGGTTTTCAAGGCATCCGCCATAACTCGGACCGACAGATTAGATATAGCAATTTTGTCCTTTAGCGCCCGTTTCAACTGGTTAATCGGGGACCAGTCGTAGCTCGGGTCGCAATGGTAAAGAACAAAATCTGCCGGGAAGTCTCCTTTTGTTCCGTCCGTGAGGACAAACGATACTCCTTGATTGCCGAGCTCCCGATCGATGGTAATCGATGCGAAACGATTCTTGCCGTTAATTTTTTTATTTGCCAGAGCGCCAAAGGGGAGATTGTATTTCTTGATACTTTGTCCTTCCCGAAGCGTTATCTCCAGGACACGTTTTCTATAGTTGGGACTAATTTTTTTGAATGTCGGATTTCTCATATGACGCCTTCTTGCCGGAGCGCCTTCAGTGCTTTTCGGGCTTTGGAAGTCATCTTGCTCCATGACGGTCCAGTTCTCAAGATTAAATTTTAGGAGCCGTTTGCCATCTTCGAAAACGTGAACGTGTTTAGGATCGTGATCAGTCGAGTATCGAACAACAATGAGACCTTCACGTTTCCACCGCCCCATACAAATTTGTATCCTAATTTGAATACACTTGTCAATTTGCCAATGGTGACGACAGTGGCTTACCCGCGATGGTCAGACATTATCGATATCGTGACAATGTCTTTATAGCTACGCGGCCCCAGTTCACCTCGAACGAAATCGACCGTTGGCATGGCTCGACGGGCATGTTAAATAGGGCCGCATGAGCAAAAAAATCCACCTGACACTCGCCACCGGCGACTACGAAAGTGTTCGCGCATTAAAGGAAGGCACCGTTAAACCCGATGGCATCGAGCTGACGGTCCTAACGGATATGACCTCGGACGTCCGCCATGGGCGCATGATCCGCAATCGCGAGTTCGATATTGCCGAACTCTCGATGTCGAATTATTTAGTGGCCAAAGATGTTGGTTTGGCCTTCACTGCCATACCGGTGTTTCTCCATCGCCGCTTCCGCCATGGGTTCATTTTTCTCAACGCCGGCAAAGGCATTAGAAAGCCGGCGAATTTAATCGGCAAGAGAGTCGGCTTGTGTAATTTTCACGCCACGGCGAATCTTTGGATACGCGGTATTCTCGAGCACGAGCACAAAGTTCCTCATCAGCAGATCTCCTGGTTCAAGGAGGATGATGAGAAATTGGCATGGACGCCGCCTGCGGGCCTGAACATTCAAAAGATTCCCGCAGGTAAACATATTGTAGACATGTTGGTCGATGGCGAGTTGGATGCGGTGATTGATCCGGAGTTGATCCAGCCGATCTTAGACAAAGACAGGCGAGTTACGCGGTTGTTTGCCAATTATCGTGAGCTTGAAATGGACTACTTCAAACGCACCGGAATCTTTCCGATCATGCACACCACGGTGATCAAACAAGAAATCGTCGACAAATATCCCTGGGTACCGATCAACTTGATGCAAGCGTTTGAGCAATCGAAAAAAGCCGCCTATAAGCGGATGGAAAATCCGCGAATCGTGCCTCTGGCCTGGTTCCGGCATTTCCTCGAAGAACAGGAAGAAATCCTCGGCAGCGATCCGTGGGTGTACGGCCTCGGTGAGGGTAACCGTAATAACATCGAGACATTGATGCAGTATGCCCAAGAGCAAGGCCTGATCAGCAGAAAAATGGCGCTTGAAGAACTCTTCATCAATACCGCCGCGCATTCGTAACAGTGAATGGCGAAGTAGGAAAGCGAACGGCCTTGTTGCTGCTGAAGGAGCTATCACTTATCGCTGATCCGCCTGCAAAAGGACAATCAAGGAAGTAGGCACAGATCATTCATCTTTATGATAGGAGAGAGAAGTAACGTGATCCCAGACTTGCAAAAATGGATTCCTGAAATTTTTCGCGGCGCGATCCTGTTTCGCGCATTAGCCGTTCCAGCTCAATTGACCCACGCTGCCTCGGCGCCTAATAAGGTAACCATTCACGTGCCATCGAAGAGTCTTTCGATCATGCCGTATTACTTCGGCATGGATAAAGGATTCTTTTCATCCGAGCAGGTTGAACCGCAGCTGGTGGTGATGGCGCCGCCCACGGCGATTGCGGCTTTGGTCGCCGGCGAATTGGATTTCTCAACGACGTTAGGCGCGGCAACCTCGGCGATTATGCGCGGGCTGCCGCTCAAAAGAGTTTTCTACGTCCAGGCCGAGCCGAGCCACGCTCTGGTTGCGCAGCCCGAGATCAAGAGCGTCAAGGAGCTAAATGGCAAGATCCTCGCCGTCACGGCCATGACCGACGCGGTGGGCATGTCGGCGGCGCTCATCTTAAAAGCGAACGGTTTGGACACCTCACGGGTGACTTTGCTGGCGACACAGACCACGGACAACGCTTATAAGTCGTTGGTGACCAGACGGGTTGCCGCGACGTTGATGGCGCCGCCGTACACTGAAGAACTACAGGCAAAAGGCTACCAGCGTTTGGCCGAAGCGAAGAACTACGCGCCGCTAAGCTTCATCGGCCTGGTGGCGTTGACGGAGTCGCTTAAGAAAAATCCGCATAAAGCGCAAGGGCTCATCGCTGCTTTGCACCGCACGCTGGTTTACATGCACAACCCGGCAAACCGCAACGAGGTGGTTCAGTACATAGCCGGATATCACAAGATCGATCTGCCGCTGGCGGAAAAAGCCTTTGCGTCGCAGATGCTTTCCTACAGCAAAGACGGCACCAAGCCGCGCGGTGCGGTGGAGCGGGAAATCGAGATTTACCGCGAGACGCTGAAGATCGCCAAGCCGTTCACACCCGATGATCTGGAAGACATGAGTTTATTGAAGAAGGTGCAGGATCGCGCAGCCACTCCGGCAAGATGACGTGCCTAAGAAGGCGATGATTATTTTTGATGAAGTATTTGCGGCGTGATCGGGCGAATCGAATACGATGCTGCTTAGAAAATGTGGCTACACGGTAAGTGAAGTGGTGCCGGGGTTTCGACAACGCGTGCGAAGGGAGCAGCGGTGGCGAAACTGAAAGATTGTAATGACTGTTAGGCCTGACCCTGCGCCTGACCACGTACACGGAAGAAGAGCGGATATTATCGTAATTACCGCCATAGAAAAGGAACGCATCGGAGGACAACGATGAAAATAGAATATGACAAGACCGTTGATGCGCTTTACATCAGACTACAAGAAAAAGAAGTCGCCCGGACTCAGGAGGTGTCCGACGGTGTAAACCTGGATTTTGACACCGAAGGGCGGCTGATCGGTCTCGAAGTCTTAAGTGCTTCTAAACGGTACGCGTCATCCGATATCTTCAACCTCTCCACCGAAAATCTGATCTTGAGTGATGGTTAGCGCAGCGCATTCCGCCGTTGCTTCGTAAATGGGAAGCTGCCCCGAGTCGAGCTCGCCTAGCTCTTAGAGTCTTCCTTGATCGAGCAGCTTCATGAAGTTCCGCTTGGCCTTGTGCGCCGCTCGAAGTTTGGTGGCGTAATCCGTCAATTCACTCTCGCGCCCAAGCCGAACCATCAATTCCCGTATCTTTCGCAAAACCGTCGGGCTCCACGGCTTCGTCAATGGCGTGGCGATACGTAGCAAGATTGAGCCCCTTAGAGGTTTTTCTCGCCGTTTTGAGAAACAATCGCTGCCCGAGCCGCTCGTCTTGAGCGGCATGATCGACCAGCAGCTCCACCAACGCGTCCTTATCCTGTCCTTTGAGATAGTCGCGGACATCATCAGTGGTTACAATCGCGGTCCGGTCGGCTTTTCCTGATGGTACATTTCGCTGATTGCCCTCAAGCCAAGACAGTCCCACGGCCACGCAGTGTTTGCAGAACTCGCCATCGGCCCCTACCGGGCAATTACACGAATAATCCAAGTCCTTCTTATCCAGCCAAAGCTTTACACGGTAGGGCTGCGTTCCTTGTACCCTTGCGGTGATCACTCCGTTTTGTTCATTGAGACGTTCGACGTGATTGTTGGCAAAGTAGTCCTCACCGCGTTCGAAGGATACTGCACCAGCCATTCGGCGGAGGTTGCGGCGGTCCAGAAATGACGAAAAATGTGAGGACGGTTTCATGGACCCATCTCTACCGGCCATCGATCTGCGATTCAACCGGTGTCGTCACTCTCCTGCATGGATCGATCCGAGCCTCTAGTACATGCACGACATCCACTTCAGAAGTTCTCCGCCATCTTATTTGGCGGCAGGCGTGCCTGCTCAAAGACGCCATCAGCTCCAGACTAGGCATCGCCCAGCCAGAAGCGTGGCTTCGATGACTCGCTCAAAGTTTTGCTCCGAGATGCCCACCATCTGAACCGTGAAAATTCTGCAATTGTCAGCGAGCGGCTTGATAAATCATAGGTCGGTATCGGGGTTTAGGAATCGGCTTGCGTGCCTTCCGAGCTGCTTTAATCCAAGCAGCCTTGGCAATTTCCACTTCTACCAGAGCTTTGGCGGGAGTATCCCCAAAAGCCGAACAGGCCTCGAGATCCGGAATATCGGCAATGTACCCTCGGTCCTCGTCGCTATAGAAGATGTTGATGTGATAGGACTTCACGTTTGGAGTTCACTGACTAGTTTGAGCACTGCCGCCCGAGTTTGAGGCGCGAGCCTAAATCCGAAACTTTGAAGTTGATCAAGAAACGGAGCAACAGCCGAAATGATTCCACGACTCTTGGCATCAATCAAAATACCCAATGTCCCGGTGAAACGAAGCTGCAAAGTTTTCGCAACTTGGCGAGCCAGCGAGTCATCAAGGATGCAAACGGAATCTGGAGTCTCTAACGCCAACGCAAGCACTTCCCGTTCCCCAGAACCGAGATCGGTAACCAGAGAAAGAACAATGGAGCTGGAAGGCGGGCGCATGATGACCCAATCGAACGTTTGCAGATCCGGTAGGTCCAGACCCAACCTATGGCCGGTCTCCAGCTCTTGTTGTACGGCGGGAGGTACTGTGATTGTTTGCACCAGCTCACGAAGGACGTGCAGGACGTTCAATTGATGAAGATATTGCAGAGGGGATGTGTTGCAGATGATCTCAGGCAAGGCGCGTCTCTTGTCGAAGTTCCTCTTCGCTCAACTTGAAAGTGTCCACTCCATAATCCGCGAGCTTCATCAAAAATACTGTTTTCGGAACTCCGGCAAGCTTCGCCGCCGCACCCGAAGACATGCGACCGAGTTCGTATAGCTTGACAGCCGCGGCAAGGCGAAGCTCAGCTCCCAGTTGGTCTGCGTTCACCTTGAGAGCCAAGAGAGTCTCATCTGGAATCGATAATGTAATTTCGCTCATAACCGTATCCCCATGATGTGCATTCTGCCAGAAGCCCTAAGAATTGTCATGCCCCTCCTGGGTTACATTCTTTAATGAGTTGACAGGGCCCCCTCCTGTAACTGCCAGTCAGCCACCGCAAAGTCGTTCCGATTAGCTGTTCTAGCTGATCTAGGAAATCAGCGGTTCCTTGAGGCTCCTGTGACTTAGAAGAAAATATCCATGCTCGACACGGTAAGGATCGCCCGAATAATCGCTGCGGTACTGCGGATCGCCTTGTGCAGCGTCGGAGGTGGTATGTATATGTATATGGCTTATGTATATGGCTCATGCTTCTGTGAATTGCCGTATACTGTCCCGGGATTGCCGCAAAACGGTAGATGCATGGTCTTCATTGGCTGCTACGGTATTCGTCCCGCATCGCGAAGCGGATTATCAGCGTCTTGTTACATTACTTGACGGCTTAATCGATGAAGTCGGAGAGAATGAGGCACATCCGCTCGCGTCGCTCATGGAAATCGTCGGCGTATTGAATTGAGAAGTACGAAGACGAGCACGTCCCGGAACTGTCCGTTGATTAATCGTTTCCACGACCCCAATTTCCGTTTCACATTCCATGGCCCCAAACAACTGCGTACCGCACATCTTCATGGTGATTTCGTTCATGGTGATTTCGGCGGAACTGAATCTAGGCAGGATAAACGGAGACCAGTCCCCAATCCTTTAAGTGCTTCTAAACGGTACTCGTCACCCGATATCTTCAACCTGTCCACCGAAAATCTGATCCTGAGTGATGGTTAGAGGCACTGAACGTTCTTCTCGCCTAATTCTTGTTTCCGTTCGGTTTCCAGATTGTATTGTATAGAAGTGAAGCCAGACCCTGGCGATGCGCACTACCAAATCCCCATAGTCGCAACTGCACAGCTGCTCCGCGGTTTAGTCCAACACGTTTTATCCCCCCTCGCTTCTTCTGCGATCAATCCGAGGCTTGGGGGGGAAACTCGGGGCCTGGCTTGCATAGGTGAATGAAGGATCTCCCCGAATATTATATTCACGCATGTAAGCCTGATAATCATCTAGACGGTTCCTCGAGTACGCCATAGGTTGGGGACCAAACTGACAGTCGAAGGAGGGTTCGTTTCACAACAGCGCCGCCGACTCTAACCATCGACTGAACCCGATTGCGGGTCAGCCTTTATGTTAGAGCGCAATTGAATCGAATCAGGGGCAATCACCATGGATAGTCCCGGCACCGATAAAGTCTTTTCTGGCTCAATTTCGAAGCTCTACGACACGCACCTAGTGCCGTTGATCTTTGAGCCCTACGCTGCGGACTTGGTGAATCGGCTAAGTTCGAGGTCTCTTTCGCGTGTACTCGAAATTGCGGCCGGCACGGGGGTGGTGACTCGTGTCCTAGCATCCATCCTATCGGATAGCGCCTCCATCGTCGCCACGGATTTGAATCAGCCGATGCTCGACCATGCTTCGGCGCTTGGGACCAAGCGCGCGGTCGAGTGGCGTC
>JBBDNJ010000161.1:0-23306 GCA_040877705.1 Binatia bacterium
GCTTGCAGCTCGCCGGCCGGTCCGCCGACGGGGTGATTCTCGGCACCGGCTTCGATCTCGGCGTCTACGAGTGGGCGAAAAAAAAGATTCGTGAAGGGGCAACGGAAGCGGGTCGCGAGGAAAGCGACATCGCAATCATCGCCGCGGGCATGCTCTGCGTCCGCGACGACGGCCACGAAGCACGCCGCATCGTACGCAATCGCATCGCCAATCGCGCTCATCATAATTTTCGCTTTACATTGGAAACCGTGCCACCGCAAGAATTGGACGGCGTCAAAAACTTCATGGACGGCTTCGACGTCATGAAACCGATGGAAGACCGCGTCGACCCCGATCTCGTCAACGATTATCTGGTTCGGCGCTTCTCCATCGCCGGTACTCCGAAAGAATGTATCGAACGGATTGCAGAACTCAAAGCTGCCGGGGTCGAGCATCTTATGCTCACACCGGCCCGGAAAGTGTACCACGAAAGCGTCGAAGCATTCGCCGCCAAAGTCATTCCGCAATTCCGCAAATAAGACTAACGTGCGCAGCTATGCGGTTGAACGGCCTTAGCAGTTAAGAAGTGACTTCCCACCAGTTCTTGCTAACGTCACTGAGGAGAAAGTGCGCGCGGCCGTTTGTCTGCAACTCACCCAGTTCGGTAATACCGATCTGCTTTCCCCGGGTGGAAAATTCTTTGTACGCGTCGGCGACTTCCTCCGCCGACGCGACTTTCAAAGTGAACCGGTTCGCTTCCGTAAGGTAATCGCGACGCGTTGTCGGCAATACGACGACATACCACGGCCCATTATCCGGAACGCTTATATACGTCGACGTGCGTCCCCCGCCAATAATCGTCAGTCCCAGAACCTGTGCCAGGAAACGATCGTTGACTTCTTTATCGTCGCAATTCAGAGTTCCATGCGTCATCGCCTGCGGCACGTACCCTCTTCCAGGAAACTTCTCCTCCGGCAGCGGCGTAGTCCAATGGGGCGCGGCAATTTTGCGGCCTTGTTTTACCGCAGCCGGATTGTAGTATTCGATTTCGAGGTCATTACCGCCGGGCTCTTTAAAGTAAATCGAGTAGGCGAAGTGAGCTTCGTGCGGCTTCGTCACGCTTTTAATCTTGTATTGGTCTTTGTGCTCGGTGAGGTACTCGTAGGCCTTCGGGATTTCTTTGGAGCTAGAAACTCGAAATCCATAGTGATTCGTATGCGGCTTGTTAGCGGCGTTGGGCCCGCCCTCGTGAACGACCAGACGCCACGCGGTATTCGGATGCTTGAGTATAGCTTCATTGTCTTTTCGCTCGACAACTTCTAAAGCGAGAAGATCCGTGAAGATGGGCAGCGTTTCATCCAATGAGCGGCATTCATAATGCCCTTCCGTCAATCCGATGGGTTTTAGCATTTTTCTCTCCTCTAAAACTTTACCTTTCATGATGTTACTGGGTCATTATTAGAAAAACCCTAAGGCTTGTCAATTACTCGCCCGGCCCGCGGCAGGCATGCGCACCTCGGCGCCCGACTTGGCGCATTCCTCTTCAAAGATCCTGCGGATAACCGGGTCTTCATCTTCATATTCGATTTGCCAACCGCCGAAGGCCAGCGGCACGTCGGACTGAATTTTTCCTGGTTGGAGTTTGTATTTTCGACTGAGTATCTTTAGCGCCAAATATCGCGCGGGCTCCGCGCTGGAATTAAAGTGCTGATGAAACCAACCCTCAGGCGGCACGACAATCGAACCGGGCTTCCAATCCACGCGGGTCATCTCTCTTCCTTCCGGCCACAACAACGAATAGCCTTGACCGGTGAGAATGAAGACGTGGGCGCCCGGACCATGGCGGTGAGCTTTCTTATAAATCCCCACAGGAAAGCGAGAAACGTGCGAACCCATCATGCTTTCGGACATCTCGAAAAAAATCGTGGCATTGCCCTTGCCGCGCTCCGTCCAGGCCACCGGTTCGATGTTGATCGCGTCGGCGACGAAATTGGTCTCGACGACGCGGTCGCTATAGAGCGTGCCCTTGCCGCCGAAGAAGCCCTCCTCACCTTTGAAGCGGTCGGTGAAGGAGTAAGGGTTATTGACGACGAAGTCTTCGCAATGAAACAAATTGAAAACCAGCGGCGCGGTCGTCACCGCGAGCAGACGCGCCTCCCGATCTCCCTGCCCATTGAAATGTTGATACCAGGCATTTAACGGAATCGCGAAAAGGCTGCCCGTCTGCCATTCGAAACTTTGTTTGCTCCCGTTTGTTTGCCAAACCGTCGTAGCACCGCGGCCATCCAGAACGTAAATCAGCGCCTCGTAAATATGCCTCTGAGGATTAAGGCTCTTGCCCGGCGGAATACCGCATACATAAGCATCGTCGAGATAGCCCGTGCCGTCCAACATAATATAGACTCCGTTGCCTCCCATACGATCCCACCATTTGAGCGGTATCGTATAAAGATCATCGACGAAAAACCCTCTGATCACATCGACTCCCTGCGACGTAATCCAATGATCATAAGGGGTGTCCATCACCTCTACTTTACGGTCCACCTTTTCATAGGACACCTTTGGCGAAGCTTCAGCCATTTTCCAGCCTCCTGCGCTTTATTGATTGTTCTTTATCCTAGAATCGCCCAATCCATCAAGCAGTCCTAGCTAATCGTCCAACTCCAAGACTCTCACTTCAGGCGGCGGTTGACATCGCCGCCGGACGGCCACATATGCTGGGTGCAAAGATTCACCGAGACAATCAGGAGGAACCGATGAGCCAAGAAGCAATGAACAAACTGGTCGCGGCCTTAAAAGCCGGCAAAGGTCTACGCGACGACTTTATCTACTACATGCCTTTCGAGGATTATAAACACTTTCCCGATCCATTTGCGCGAACGACATTCACAGTCAATGAAATGCAGGAAACCATCGGCCGCTATGCGAATCCGGAAAAGCCGGGCGAACTATTTCAATGGGATATCCACGGCCGGCTGTTCACACCGGCGAAACCGGCTATCCCCAACATTGCGGTGGTGATGATTCACGGCGGCGCCGCCAACGAGTATGAGTTCATCTTCACGCCGGACGGCCGCGAACACTATCCGGATCTCACCCAGTCCGATCCCGCCAATGCGCGGGTCGGCGTGGCGCAGCACATTGCTTCTCTGGGTATTCCGGTGCTGACGATTTCACTGCCCGGTCACTACAGCCGCAAGCCCTGGTTAACGATTCCCGAGCGACGGCCTGAGTTTGTTATCGGTGAGGCTCCCAGCGACGCCGAACTGAGAAACCGGCTGGCGGTTTATACCTTCCGCATGTGCACCGAGGCGATCAAGGCGCTGGTCGAGCACAGTCTCCCGGATCTGGAACTTTTTATGTGGGGACATTCAACCGGCGGCGAATACTTCTATTTGATGGAACAGTATGGACTCAGGAATAAACTCGCCGGCGGATTGGGCTTCGGCACCGGCATGCCGGCCTGGGTGCGCAAGGAATGGGATATTGCTTGCGCCGAGAAATCGCCGGAAGAGCGCGCGGCGCCGTTCCGCAACCTCACTGAGCTCAGCCGGCGGTCTCCGAAAGGCTATTTGAAAAGCGGCTACGTCGGCCCGAACCAGCCCTGGGGTAGCGCGGAAAAGTGGTTCGAGTTGGAAAATCATCGCCGGCCGCAATTCAAGCCGTTCTTACAAGATATCGAGCACAGCGCCCATGATGTTTTGCTGCCTGAGATTCGCAAGGTCTCCGGCCTGTCCGACGACGAATTGTTCATCACCTACAAAGCCGATTTAAATCGGCTGCGCGGCAAGAAAATGCTCCACATCGTCGGCGAGTACGACAAAGGCCACTGGATCGAGGGCGGCGAAAAAGGTTTAGAGTTTCGCCGTGAAGTTTATGCCTTCAAGCGCTTCGCGCCATATGCCCAGGCGCTGCGGCTAATTCAGATCCCCAATCTCACTCATTACGGTCACGTCGAGAGCTACAATGAGCGGCTGGCAAATTTAATGGTGACGGGATTTAAAGAATACTTTTTAGACTAAAATACCAACCTGTGGTTAAAAATATCAGACCCCGGTGACTCTAGCCCGGCCACCGGGGTCTTTCTGTCGCGGCGCTTTCTTAACGTCTAAAGTGACGATGCCGGGCATGATGGACAGTTCGCTTGTGGTCGAATCTGCGTTGGACGCGATCACCGCGACGATCCAGTCTGTGCTCGATGCGGTCGCCTCTGTGATCGAATTTTCTTTCGATTCGATCCCCCCGGCGATCCAAACGGGCTTCGATACGATCGCCTTTCTTATCCAAGTGATGGTCGATTCGATCGCCTTTGCGATCGAGCCGTTCGGCTAATTTAAACTTACCGTCGGCTCTTGCCTTTGCCGCCGCGACATCGAGCCTATCATTGATCCGGTCGCCCCGCGCATCGAAGCGGTCGTTAATCCGCTCGCCGCTAGCGTCCAGCCGGTCATTGATCCTGTCACCCTTCGCATCGAGGCGTCTGTCAACCCGATCCCCGTGCCGGCCGTAAAAGCCATCGTCGGCCGAAGCCGTTGCCGCACTGCCGAGAACTAGAACACTGAGTCCGATCACAATTGTCTTTTTCATTTTAGCGATTCTCCTTATCCGGTTGTTGATTCGATCTTCCAGGCGCCTCAGAACAGTTGGACGCAGCACGGCCGCAAACGTTTACAACCGTCACCCGATGGTTCCGGGTTACACCGCCTGCGAGGAGAGAAATTCCCTATATTTCAACTTTTGGCGATTCGAAATGAAAAATAGCAATAAGCAGTAAGGGTTACGCAATTACTTGACAGAACCGCTAATCTCCCTTACAGATTGCTCACAGGAAAAACGCTGATGCCCAAAAAACACCCAGGAAATCGTCTCCTTTTCCCAAAAACTCTATTCAGCCGGTGCTGGCTCGTCGTAATATTTTTATTGATTTCAACAATAGCCAACGCACAGCCCGTGCGCATCGCCTACACCTCCATTGCCGTAGTCTATGGACCGCTGTGGCTTACCAAAGAAGCGGGGCTCTTTAAGAAGTACGGCATCGATCCGGAATTTATTTACATTGCCGGCGGACCACCTTCGTTACAGGCATTGATCGCCGGCGATGTCGCGATCGCCTTCACCGCCGGCGGCGCCACAGTCGCGGCGAATCTCGCTGGTTCCGATGTCGTGCTCCTCGGCGCAAGCATCGATTCCCTCCCTTTCGAGCTTTGGTCGATTCCCGCCATCAAAGAGCCGGCGCAACTGAAGGGTACGAGACTCGGCGTCAGCCGGATCGGCGCAACCACCGATTTCGTCGCCCGTTATCTGTTGAAAAAATGGGGACTGCAGGCCGACAAGGACGTGCCGATCTTCCAAGCGGGTTCCGGACCGCAGATATTTGCCGCGCTCAAGGGTGGCTCCGTTGACAGCGGCGTACTTTCCACAGGGCCCGAAACCTTGCGCGCCGAGGCCGACGGATACTTCCGGCTGGCCGACGTTTCAACATCCGGACTGGTTTATCCATTTGGGCCATTTGCTGCGCGTCAAGGATTTATCAAGAGCCAACCCGAACTCGTGAGCCGGTTTATGAAAGCTTACGTCGAAGGCATCCATCGCTTCAAAACCGACAATAGAACGGCGCTGGCGGCTCTTGAGAAGTATACGAAACAGAAAACGACCTCCGCCATCGAAAGAATCTATCAAGTCTACGCGACAAAATATTTTAAGAGGGTCCCGGAAGCCACGCCGGCGGGAATTCAAACCATCTTAGAGGAAATCTCCGCCACGCGTCCGCTACCGCCGGGCATCGCACCGCAGCGCTTTGTCGAATCGAGATTCGTTCGTGAATTGGTTGCCAGCGGTTTCATCGATAACCTCTACAACGGGCGTTAGGCTGCTCGACGCTACGGAATGGAAAGGAAGATCATGAAAAAGGTCCTCGAAGTCCATGTGCCTCACAACACCGGCTGGTCGGCTGAAATGAAGCAAGGCCAAACCATTCGTATCAGCGCGACGACCACGGTCGATTTCGTTTTTTTTAAATTGCAAAACCTACGCGAGCGCTTCGACCAGCCTCGGACCAAGGTCTACAACATGAACCTGTTCATCACCACGGGCGACAAACTCATGGGTCGAAACAACCAGCACATGATGACGATTATGGCGGACGGTTTCACGGACGGCACCCACGATCTGCAGAAGGGCATGTGCAGCGGCTATCGCTTCCAACTGGCGAAGCAGGAAAATCGCCTCAGCGAATACTACCCGCGCGAAATCAAAGAGATCCCCGACCACGGCTGCTATGAAAATTTATCCAAAGCGGTGGCGTCCTACGGTATCATTGCGGAAGATATTCCCAGCCCGTTCAATCTCAATCAGCATATGAAGATTGACGGGACGACCGGCAGGATGGAACACACCCAGGTTCGCCCCAAGGAAGGAAACTTTATGGACCTGCGCGCGGAAATGGATCTGCTCGTGGCGTTAAGTGCCTGCCCTGATCTCGCGGTGGGCGGCAAGCCGGTGGACGTCATGATTTACGAACCATGACTCAAGTCCGCGCATAGCGTACAGAAGCAAAGGAGAACCACGCTATTTCGATCGTGATCGTAGCAATGCCGTACGGCTGCGCGGGCTCGAAAATTCTTTCCCAGGCCTCCCGCATCGGCCTGGAGAAGGCTATCGACTGGTGGTTAAAGTCGATGCTGACCTCCAAGCACAAAACTTACTTTATCGTCGCGGGCTACACCGACGATGCTGGACAGGAACTTTCGCTGCGCCGGGAAGTTATCAATAAAGCGACGGCTGATACGGAGCTCTTGAACAATCTGGTCGAAATCAGCGCTAGGAACGAAGAGGCTCTGGCGCTAAAAATCTCGCGCGCGCGCGAGCTGCTGCCCATCGAAACCATTACGGTCTTCGTCGAATCGCGCAACGCCGTCAGTGTCAAAGCTATTTTCAAAAGAAAATTTGGTAAGCTCCTGCAAATTCGAAAATTCAAGGCAAGCTTCGAATTCAACCATCAGTGGATCAGTACCTCCACCTCGTTCGCTTGGTTTTTCAGGAATTGGCTGCTCCGCCTCTGGTTTGAAACGAAAAAGCGGATGAGCCGGGGACTGCGCAAGAAAGTACGGTTCCTGTTTCGCTCGTAGGGAGCGAAACAGGATTGGAGTCATGGAGGATTGGAAGGTTGCGGCGTTTCACCGGCAACTCCAAGACTCCCATTTCTTTTAGGCCACTTTAGAGACTCGCGCCGATGAATCCGCTGAGAAGCCTTTCTCAAGCCACCAGTTCGCAATCTCGCTGCCCTTGGCAAACCATACGCCTTCGTGTGACTTCATGTATCGAATCAATTCGGCCAAGGTCTTGGCTCGACCGGGCCGGCTCGAAATATAGGGATGAAATTGGAACGGACAAAATGTCGGCGCCAAACTCGACTCTTCGTAGAACTGGTCGAACATCGCCTTCCAGATCGCCAGCGTATCGTTTGGATTGCCGGAGTCTCGATGACCGTATGTTCTGCCGTCGCCGAAGGGTTGCCGCGGAAGCTCCACGAGCTTTTTCGCACCGCTTTGCCAGACAAACGGCAGGTCATAAGAGAACGAGTTGCTGTTCCACAGATAACCGTGCTCCATCAGCAATTCCAAGCTGTTCGGGCTTTGCGTGCAGGAACGCCAGCCGAAGGGCCGTTTTTGCGCCCGGCTGTGAACCATTTCCGTCGTGCGCTTGATGACGTCTCGTTCCTCGTCCTTGCTCAAATCCCGCGCCACTTCGTGATGGTATCCGTGGCCGGCCACCTCGTGTCCTTGAGCGACTATAGCAGCGACGGCCTCCGGATACCTTTCGGCAATTCCGCCGCAGGTAAGAAAAGTTGCCTTCACGTCGCTGGCGGAAAGGGTGCGCAGGATTCGCCAGATGCCGGTGTTGGGGCCGTACTCCGCTTGGGTGTACTCCTCGTGATTGATCTTACCGTTCTTGTCCGGCCGAACATCCTCGCCGCCCTGAAAATCAAAGCTCAGCAGAACAGCAATGCGACTATCGCCGGGCCAAAATATTTTTCCTCGGGAATGAAGTTGTTGAATCTCCATCGTGAACCTCCTTGATTTGCCGACGCCGTTGAACCGATTAAATTTCCTTCGTTCTGACTCCCTAGCAACGACTTGCTCTAAAGAGTCTTTTAATCTACTCGCTGTGGCCTTGCAAGATGAATTGAACAATCACGTTGTTGCTCTGAATAAAAGGTTGTATAGAAAGGGCGATCACGTTAGAAGAACCAAACCATGTCTAATCAGGCCAGCGTCATCTTCCCATCAGCCGGCTTAAAGCTCTCCGGCATCGTGCACACACCGACCGACCTCAAAACCGGCGAACGCCGACCTGTGTTTCTCATCCTGCATGGCTTCGGCCGAATTAGGGATTATCAAAATACCAAGTAACAAGGAGCATTGATCATGGTTATACGCGAACTAAAAGATGGCCGTTCCTACGTCAGCCTACAAGAAGATCATGCCGAGCTCTCAGCGCAATTCGCCGCGCACTGGGGCAACCGGCGATTCTCACAATTGCGGCCCTACAAAACGATGGTCTTCGCCACTACTTATCACGACAGCGGCTATCGTGAATTCGAAGGCAATCCGCCGATCAACTCCGACAAGGGGCGTCCCTACGCGCACCGCGAAAACATTCCATCGTTTGAAGCCGTCGAGCTAAGGGCCTATGCCAAGAACGTCGACTGGCTTTGTTCCCATGACCTCTACGCGGGTTTGATCGTGTCGATGCACCGCACCGGCTTGTGGCACAACCGCTACAACGTCTTCACCCAGCCGGCGGGCAATGTGCGTGAAAGAAGCCAGGAGGTTCAGAACGCAAAAAAGGAATTAGAGGCGAAACAGGAAGAATACAAAAAATCTTTCGCGGCGGGAAATCCCGACTTCGAGAATGAACTCTCGTACAATTACCGCGCGTTGCAGATCTTTGACCTGCTGTCGCTTTACTTCTGCTGCGACGGCTATGCTTCCGAAAAGGAATTCAAAGAATATACCATCGCGCCGATTCGCATCGCATACGACAGTAATGAAGAAGCCGAGTTGAAGATCACGCCCAACGGCCCTGGCTCGGTGAAGATGACGCCCCACCCGTTCGATAACAGCCCACTGCAGTTCTCCGTGCGCGCGCGCCTTATGACTCCGGCAAAGGGACAATCGGCCGAAGCCGGTCTCGAGGCGTATCAAAAAGCGCCGCGGCAGCTGTTGACGTTTGAGATCACCGCTTAGCAGGAAATTTCCCGGAACGTGGCTGGTTATTGATCGAAAATTTCCACCCGGATCGCCTGTCCTCTCCCCGATTCCGGACACGCGCTCGCCGCGACCAGGCAATCCATCTCGGCTCTGAAATCCACATGGGCTTCGTTCTTCGGGCGAATCATGGTGTCGTACATGATGCCCGTCTCCGGATCGATGCGCATGCACTGAAAAATATTGAACGGGCTGGGAATATCGTCCGGAGATATCTTCCATCCCTTCACCGCCTCGCTCAGGTTTTCAAAACAACCATGATCCGGAAGTTCTTCGGGCGCTTTAGGGTTGATATCGACGCCTTCGGCGAAAACCCGTTTTGATTTTCCCTGCGCCACCATCTCGAAGCGTTTGCGGCTACACATTCCCTTTTGCAGATCATGCCGGCCTTCGGTAAAGGTATCTTCAACGATGGTCAGCATCGGATTGTTGCGCTTGGAAAATAACGTATCGCCTGTAGTGATAAATATTTTGACTTGGTTGGTCTTGGTCCGCGCCTGATCGAACCGCTCCGTTAGATCGTGCAGATTGAAGGCGACAAAATCGATAATACTTTTCCCGGCAATTCGCAGCCTCTGCCCTTTTTTTACGATATAGGCCCGACCGGAATTCTTCGGAATGTTCTCGCTCTGTAAAACGGCCACTACGGGTCTCCTTTCGACACACGCCTGCCAAGCCGGATCATTTTTCCATCATGTCGCCGAAGCTGTCAAATGGTCCGGTTACCGTCACTTTGTATCCATTCAAGCAGGAACATTGATATGGCTTAATCTTCGTAGCTTTCAGCCCCAACCCGGGCTCGCGACAACTTCTTGTCGGACTGATGCCGCTTTTCGGCCAGTAATTTGAGCTTGGCGCGCCGCGAGCGCTTTCTCTTCTGCCGGCGGATCCTGGCAACCTCTTGTTCTTGGGCGGACTTCGCTCCTGTAAGCTTCGCCTCAATTTTATCGAGTAGAATTCTCCGAGCAAAAAAACGGTTCAGCGCCTGCGACCGCTCCCTCTGGCACTTTACCCTGAGGCCCGTGGGCCGATGGTGCAGAACGACGCAGGTGGAAGTTTTATTGACCTTCTGGCCGCCGGCCCCCGAAGAGCGAACGAATTGTTCGTCGATGTCCCGCTCTCGAACGCCCAAGGCCTGCATGCGGTCTTGTAGTAACTTTTCTTTATCAGGCGAAACGACATTTAAAGCCATGGTTTGACTTTAACATGCCCAGGCCAAGGAAAGGAGAAGGACTCCAGCGCAGACTCCAGTGAGTGTGAGCCGGTCGAAAGCAGCTGGTGGCGATTTAGACACCCATGTTTTGTCACAGCGATGGCCCAAGTGAGAACTTAAGATTGCGGCGCGGCGAAGAGCTTCTCGAATTCGCCTCCATCGAGCCAGATTCCGCGACATTCCGCGCAGGCATCGAGAATAACCGAGCGATCGATGCTGCTATAAACGCGCAATAACTCCGAGCCGTCGCGCGATTGTGCAGCCCCTGCTGCAACGGGTGCAGAATTTGGGATCCTCGCAAGCCAGGAGCTATCGATTATCTTCCTTCTTCAAGAAACTTTTCAGACCGTGAACTTGGATGAGTAATCATTAAGTTACCTTTTCGACCTTAGGCAAATCGCGTCATCGGATTCGAAACTCGGTTCTTCGAACAACCAAAGATGATGCGGTGATCTCGTTAGTTAAACTGCGGACATTAATGTTCAGTTTGAGAGCTCAGTCGACACATCGACAGTTCGACGCTTACTGGCACAAATAGGGACACTAGTGTTCAGTCCGGGCGCTAATTCCCCGCAACGACAAATACACGTCTACTGGCATATCGGTTGCTTTCTTCGATCAGTGATCCGCGAATATGTCGAGACACGCAGCTCAAGCAATATCAAACAACATTGACATTTGGAGGGACGAGAAAGTTAAATCGTTTCTTCTCCGCTAAAGGCAAACCACGCCAAAGCGTGGGACGCAAAGCCACTGGCCTAAGTCTCAAATGAGATACGGTAGCAGGGCTGCCGGACGATGGCACATTTCTTTGAGGAACGTGCAGCGTATCGGTTTCAAATCGTGTCCTCAGAGGTGTGCGATGATCTACAACCGGTCCACTTTTCGGTCTTTCCTTTTTTTCATGCTGGTCTTTGGTCTGTTCGGGGCGCAGAGCATGGCAGACGCAGCGGAGCTGCGCTTGACTTGGAATGACAACTCTACGGACGAAACCGGATTCAATATCGAACGGCGCGTCAGTAGCAGCGGAACGTACCAACATGTTGCCAATGTTCAAGCAAACGTTACCTCCTACGCAGATCTCAACGTGTTGCACAACACCACTTATTGTTACCGGGTTCGGGCCTATAACTCATCCGGCTTCTCAGATTATTCGAACGAGATCTGTGCTACGACTCCGGCGGCAACGTTTACAGTCAACGTAAGCCGTTCTGGAACGGGCAGCGGCACCGTCACGAGTTCACCCGCGGGGATCACTTGCGGAAACGACTGTTCGGAGATCTACGCCATGGGCACGTCCGTTGCCCTTACCGCGGTGGCTGCGAGCGGCTCTACGTTTGCCGGCTGGACCGGGAACGCGGACTGCGCCGACGGTCACGTCACCGTCAACCTAAACATCGGTTGTACAGCGGTTTTCAGTCTTGTTCCCGCAGCGTACACCTTAACGATGAGTGTAGCCCGCGAGGTGACATCCGGCGGCTCCGGCGATGGTCGGGTCGTCAGCAGTCCCGTTGGCATCGACTGCGGGACGGACTGCACGGAGACCTACTCGTCAGGAACTGCCGTAACTTTGACACCTCTTGCGGCTGCTAATTCCAAGTTCATGGGATGGTCGGGAAATTCCGATTGCTCCGATGGATCGGTTACGATGAATGCGAACAGGGGTTGTACCGCAACCTTCGCTCTCAATGCGGTCACGCTGTCCGTTGCGAAAGATGGAAGTGGAACGGTCATGAGCACGCCTTCCGGAATCGATTGCGGCACGTCTTGTTCCCACAATTTTGTTGTTGGAAATAAAGTGACATTGCAAGCAGTCGCTGCTTCAGGATTTGTTTTCACGGGCTGGAGTGGCGCCGGATGCACGGGAACAGCAAATTGCAACGTCGCGCTCTCGTCTAGTACGGTGGTCACGGCTAACTTCATTGCCGACCGAATCGACAGGATCGGAATCTATCGGCCATCGACGGGCGAGTGGTTCCTGGATCGAAACGGCAATGGCAGTTGGGACGAGTGTGAAGTGGATCTCTGTATTCAAACCTTCGCCGGCACGATGGGATCGCCGGTAGTCGGAGACTGGACCGGCTCGGGCTCGACAAAAGTGGGTCTCTTTGTGTCAGATTCTTCCGGGTGGCGTTTGGACGCAAACGGTAATGGCAAGTGGGATGGCTGTGGAGCCGATATTTGTGTCGCGTCGTTCGGAGAGATTAGCGATATACCGGTAGTCGGGCAATGGACTTCGACGGGACAGGACCGAATCGGCGCCTTTAGACCAAAACAAAAGAAATGGCTTCTTGACCTAAACGGCGACGGGATCTTCAAAAACTGCAAGTTTGATCGCTGCTTCCAATTGAGCAATTACACCCACGGGGACTTACCTGTGATCGGTGACTGGACAGCCCGAGGAAAAAGTCAGTTGGGTTTTTTCCGGCCGCGCACAGGCGAGTGGTTTCTCGATGGTAACGGCAATGGAGCTTGGAACGGCTGTAACACGGACATTTGTGTCAGCTCGTTCGGGTCTTCGGATGACTTAGCGGTGTCCGGAGATTGGAACGGGACGGGTGTAGGCAAGATCGGGGTTTTCCGCCCGGCCACAGGCGAGTGGTTCCTGGATTTCAATGGCAATGGACGTTGGGACGGCTGTGAGCTCGATCTATGCCTGTCAGGCTATGGGGACGACGGGGATATCCCTGTTGTCGGCAAATGGTAGAGAGGAAACATCGCTATAGGTGCAACGCGACCCGCAAGCCCCGCCTCATAGGAGTACGGTGCGCTGCCACCGCCGCAGTCACTCCGTCTCCGGCAGCGGTCGCGAATTGACCGGCGTTTTCTTGCCGTGCGGAACTGATGGAGAATAGTCCCTGAATGATGGTAAGCGCGGTACCGCGGCAACTCGTAGTGCCGACGCTTGCGCTTTCCCTTCGGGATTTAAAACAATCATTCTTGTTTTCTCCTCTCGTAGATTGCCGTTTCAACCTTTATGAGCGATGAACGTGCGATCGAGCTTCTCGGCCGCTCTCAATGTTTCTCTTAACGTTTCGGCTTCTCGGCGAGTCGCTAACCTGCCGACATGAACCTGGTACCAATCCTTAGACTTGATCTTGGCAGTGGCGACATAGGCATCATAACCTTTACTTTTAAGCTTTCTCGCGAGGCTCTCCGCCTCTGTTCGATGGCTTAAGGAAACTACCTGGACAGACCACAACTCACGCCGTTTGTCCGACTCTTCTTGAAAATTGCCGGTCGGCGCAGCGAGGCGCTCCGAGCTACTATTCTCCGCCGGTAATCTCGCTTCGCTCTTGATCGCCGCAAGGCGCTTGGCTTCATCACCGGATACGCTCGTCGTTTTGCCAACTCGCGGCGTCTCGTCCCGATCATCGGGGGGGTTATCAACCCTGTTTTCAGTCATAACCTGAACCACGCTAACGGGTACGGAAATCTTTTCCCCGCCCTTGTCCGGAAACCAAGCAACGCCCTCTTGGACCAGAGTCATTTCAAGGATATACCTTCCTAACCGTTCCGGGGCTCGAACGGTTGTCTTCAGGGCAACCGAGTCACCCGACTTGACGTCTTGCGGCAGCGCCGTACGCACGCCATCGTAAATGACCCTGTCGCCCTTTTCGGTCGCCCAGTGATACGACAAGTGAACGGCGTTTCGATTGCTCGAGTCGGGCTTGCTGGGCCAAGTTGAGGTACTAGTGTTCCGAAGACTGACGTCCACGATAACCTGCGTCCCAGCTATCATCTCTGTAGGAATGTTGGGAGTCTCGAAATTTACTTGGAAGGCGGAATCGGGTAGACGCTGCGACTCTCTATGGCTGCAGCCGCCAGTCGCCATTGCGACACAGATCATAAAGGTAACCGCTAACATTAGCTCTCTCATTATCGCCAAGTCCCGGGATTAGATCTTACCAATAAAACTTCTGCCATCCCTTATCGGCTTACAGTGCGTAAAAGGTCTTCGGATTGTCGTAGAGAATTTTCTGCACCGCGGATTGCGGGATCTCGCCCTTGTCCGCGCGTTCCTGCAGTATCTTTCGGAACTCAAGCTCCATCGACGGATCGCGATGCGTGTAGTCTGAGCCAACCATCAGGTTATCCTCGCCGACACAGTTGATAATGTAAGGAAGGTCCTCGTCTACCTGGCAGGTGACGTAAACGCGATTAGCTTTGAACACGTTCGCGGCAAGCTCTACCTGAGGGATACCAAGCACGCCGATCGCCGTGCGGCCTTTCTGCTTCATCTGCTGCCGGCGCAGGTCATAAGCCACAAACGGCGCCCACATCGAACCGGCTTCGATGCAACCGATGCGCAGCTTGGGAAACTTCCCCGGAATGTTATGCAATATGAACCCGAGCACACCATTTATTGCCGCCCCTTTGGTGCGCATGAACTGGCCATGGGAAAATTCCCGCGCCGGCGAAAAATCAGGCATCCCGGAGCCGGTATGAATGCAGACCGGCATATCGAGCTTTTCCGCTTCCGCATAAAACGCTTCAAAATACGGATCCGCAGGGTACTTCCCCGCTTCCCGGTCGCCTTTTTTTAACACACCGCACGCGCCGTGCTCTTTGGACCAGCGCATTTCACTCAACGCCTCTTCCATGTTCTGCAGCGGCGGCATGCATACCCAACGCAACCTGCCGCCGGATTGACTGCAGCGATCACCCAACCAGCGGTTGTAACTATGCCGCATCGCCGTGTTCAACTCCGACTTGTCCGTGGCTTCCATTAAAAACAGCGTGGGATAGATGACCTGAATATCGGTTCCCAACTCATCCATGTGCTTGAGCCGGGCCTTTACGTCCAGCAGTTCTCGCGTTTCCACCGTTGTGCCGGAGTCGACATCGCTGCGAATGAATCGAACCTGGCGTTTGCCGTCGATCATCCAATAACGCGCAGGCGGCAATTTTGGGTCGGGGTTGGCGGGATAAGTCGTGGTTGGCTTGTACGGAAGGTCTGATTCACGGATGTATTCCCAGGTCGCATCGGTTTCGTCGATATGTGTATCTGCATCGATGATTCGCACGTTCGGGCTCTCCTTACTGTTAGAGGTTATGATTCGATCATTATACGGTTTCAAACCGTTTGAGGAGCCGCGGCATTCCAGAAAATTATTGATTAAATCCGCGCCGCGCTGCCGCGTTTTTTATTATTAAATTCCGGGTCCAAATAGACTGTCGCGCCGCCAAATCCTTCACCACGATTGCCGAGAACGGCCAACACGCCGTCGCTGTTGTTTTTGATGTCATAATAGGATTTGGCGGGAATGAGGAGGACCATCCCTTTCTCTATTGCCGTGCGGCTGCCGTCGCGATGCACGATCTCGCCTTTTCCCTCGACCACCGTAAAAGTCTCGTCCGTGTTGTGATAGTGCAGCCCGTCCGTGCCGGAGCCGGGCATGTAAACATTGAGCCCGCAGCGAAACTTGTCGGTGCCCATCAAGTCGAAATAAACCTTCTGCTTGCCGGATTTGATCGCCAAATCGATCTTGTCTGCGAAATTCGCTGTTTCCATTGCTCGTCTTCCTTTCTACCGCTTCTTAATACAGAACCGAACCGTCGTTCAACAGTTCAACGTTCAACGATGCAAAACTTGGAGGAATCTCTTTGGAACGGTTCAGCTCAGTGAAACGTGTGAACTATTGGAACATCTGGAACAGGTATACTCGGCTCGAAGCGTTTGACCTTGAACTTTTGAACCAAGTATTGCTAGCCCACATTGACACAACTGACCGCGCGATGTTAAGCCAGGTCTAAATTCACCAGAATCATCGTCTTGAGGCCCTAAGACGTTGAACTGTTGAACCTTTGAACTTTTGAACCAATTTTTCCGACGGGAGAATTGAAATCATGAACGACGTTCCCGTGATTGACGCAGATGGTCACGTCTTGGAGAACGACAGCGAGATCGAGCAGTACTTCGAGGGCTCCTACAAGGGCCACAAACGCTCGGGGGTCTTTTCCATCTTCCCTTCTCTCGACGGTTGGCCGCGCGGTTTCGTCCGCGGCATGGATAAAGTCAGCACGACCCCCGCGCATGTCTGGAGACAATTTGTCGACGAAGCAAAACTCGAAGCCGCCGTCTTATACCCAACGGCAGGTCTAGCATTCGGCCTCATCCAAGATCCGGATTGGGCCTGCGTCGTTGCCCGCGCCTATAACAATTGGCTCTACGATCGCTATTGCAAGGTCGACTCGCGGCTTAAGGGCGTAGCGATGTTGCCCGTGCATAACCCGCGGGAAGCCGCCGCAGAATTACGACATGCCGTCGTTAAACAAAACATGGTCGCCGGGATGTTGCCCGCCGTAACCATGCTCAATAAAGGTTACGGCCATACTGATTTTCATCCGATTTACGAAGAAGCGCAAAAGCTCAACGTGCCGCTGGCGGTTCATGGCGCGGTGAGCCGCGGGCTCGGCTTTGACTTCCTGCAAACCATGTCGATGATTCACACGCTCGAGCATCCCCTCGCGCAGATGATTCAACTGACCAGCATCGTTCTCGACGGTGTGTTCGATCTCTATCCCAAGCTAAGAATCGGTTTCCTGGAAGCCGGCGCGGGTTGGATCCCTTACATGATGGATCGAATGGACGAGAAATTTCATATCGACCGCAAGCGCAAGCACTTCCCCCTGAGCAAACCACCCAGCGAATATTTCAAGAGCGGTAACATCTATGTCACTTGCGAAACCGATGAAAAGATTCTCGACACGGTGGTGCGTGAGATGGGCGAAGATTTCATTATGTATCCGACGGATTTCCCTCATGAGCGCCAGGCCGGCGAATTCGCCACCGACGTGCCGGAATTTCTCGCACGGCCGGACCTTTCGGAGAGTGCCAAACGCAAAATTCTCAGCGATAACGCCAGGCGCTTCTACGAAATGGCTAGGAAGACAACACTGTAGGGCCGACCAGCGGGTGGTCCCGACGTGGACGACCTTCCACGTTTGACCACAAGCTGTAATCCCGTCTGACTGTCCGGCTCATGCTAACTCGAAGGTGGCTCGCGGCGTTACTTGACAAGCCACATCCACGCGCAATAACGTCAGCGGCGTAAGCAAAACCCACCCCCACAAGGAGGCTTTCATGTTCGATATCAAAGGACTTAGAACTTTCGCCATGAGCGCCAAGGATCTGGACGAAGCGGTTAATTTTTACACCAAAGTCATCGGTGGAGAGATTGTTCGTAAAGTCGAACCCAGCGAAGAGCAGGTCAAAGCCGGGCAGGTCAAAGAAATCGATGTCCGATTAGGAAACTTCGAAGTTCATCTCTTCGACGCCTCCAAAGGGCCACGCTCGGTCGACCCGCACCATACCCTAAATATTCCGTGGCAGGAAAAGGACAAAGCACTCAAATCATTGCAAGAGATCGGCGCGAACATCGAAAAGGTCCGCGACCATCGAGATGGCGTCAGTTATTCGATCAACGTCTTCGATCCGGACGGCAATCGCTGGGAGCTATCGTTTAATAAGTAAACCGCGTTGCGGGTTCAAATCGTTCAAGCCGTTCAAGTCGTAGGATTAATTGGCAAATCCGGTCGGTTTGAACGTTTTAAACGGCTTGAACGATTGGAACCTTTGATTCAGTTGTATTTCTTTAATACCTCCCGCGCGATGACCATGCGCATGACCTCGGAAGCGCCTTCGGTGATCATCCGGCTGCGCTGATCGACGAACCATTTTGCCAGCGGCAGATCCAAAGTCAGACCTATGCCGCCGTGGATCTGCAACACGCGGTCAACGACGCGGAAGGACATCTCGTCGGCGAAAAGTTTCGCCATATACGCTTCGTTGCGGATATCTTGCTTCTGATCGTTTTTCCATGCGGCTTGGTAAACCATCAGACGCGCCGCATGCAGCTCGACGTAAGAGTCAGCCAGTTTAAACGTGATCCCTTGGCGTTCGGATAGCGGTTTGCCGAACGTGACCCGCTGCTTGGAGTAGCGCGAGCCCATCTCGATGCAGCGTTCGGCCACGCCCAATGCGCGCGCGCCGTGTTTGAGACGACCGATACCGAGCCATCGTTGCGCCAGCTTGAAACCCTCGCCTTCTTTACCGACGAGATTCTCCGCCGGCACTTTCATATCGTCGAAGGCAATCTCCCAGGGCTCCTCACCCATCATGGTTTGGTATTTCGTCAAAAGTTTCAAACCCGGCGCCTTCATATCCACCATAAAGCAGGAGATACCGCCGTGCGCGCCTTTGGCGGGGTCGGTTACCGCCATCAATTGTCCGAAGTCGGCGCTGCCCGCGCCGGTAATGAACCGTTTATTGCCGTTTACGATATAGTAATCGCCCTGCCGCACTGCGCGGGTTTTCATCGAAGCCGGATCGGAACCCGCGTCCGGCTCGGTTTGCATAAAACAAAGATGCTTTTCATCTTTGAGAATCGGGTCCAGGAATCGCCGCTTCTGCTCATCGTTCAGGGCAAAAAGAATCGGCCGGATTTCCGGTCCGAAGATCCCCTGCCCGCGCGATGGCAGCGCCACCGTGCGCGACATCTCTTCCCACACCAGTACCTGGGCCAAACTGCCAAGGCCGGCCCCGCCGTATTCCTCCGGCACGTCGAACATCCACAAGCCCATTTCTTTAGTCTTCTGCTCCAATCGTTCGCGAATGTCCGCCTTCAGTTCCATGTTCTCGATCGTATGCATCTCGATCGGAATGAGTTCCTTGTCGACGAACTTGCGCACGGTGTCTTTAAGCATCTGTAGTTCTTCAGGCAAATTGAAATCCATGCATGTCCTCCGAAGCGTGCCTCCGAACGTTCAATGGCTCAGCTCCGTCCAATTCCCCCCTTCTTTATCTTCCCCCGCAGCGCGGGGGAAGAAAGAGATGGGGGCTTGAACGTTTTGAACGACTTGAACGCTTTGAACGTTATTTCTTCTCTTCAACCTTGTACGAACCGAGCCCCGGCCGATACTCTTTTCGTGCGAACTGCTGCAGTCCCGGTCTGCCGCCGACCGCTTGCTTGGCTTTGTCGGAAATCAATCCGGAGATTTCGTAGGCGACTTCCGGATTGGAGTAGAAGGTGTAGTACCACGCCTCTTTGACCGCGTTTAACGCCGACGGTGCTTTTTCTTTCAGGTTATTGGCAATCTCCATAACCTCTTTGTCCAAATCGGCGCGCGGCACCGCCTTGGTGATCAAGCCAATGCGTTCCGCCTCTTTGGCGTTCATGGTTTTTCCCGTGAGCGCGTAGTACAGCCCGTGCTTCGGCTGCAGATGCTCGGTTAAAACTATGGTCACTTCACCGCCCGGAAAATGGCCGAAGTTAACTTCGGAAAGTCCGAATTGCACGTCGTCGGCGGCGATGGCGATGTCGCACCCGGTAACAACCGTAAACCCGCCGCCAAACACCCAACCATTGATTCTGGCAATCACCGGCTGCGGCATCTTGCGCAGGATTTCATTGCGCCACTGGCGAGACTTCTCCCGCACCTCGTCGCGCACGCGATCGGGCTGCGAATCCATTTCGATAAAATACTGCTTCAAATCCTGCCCGGCGCAAAAACTCTCGCCCGCTCCGGTGATGATGATGACGCGGCTTTCCTTATCGTAACGCAGGTCATTCAGACAATCATACATCTCGCGGTGAAGCTGCGGGCTCATCGCGTTGCGCTTCTCCGGGCGATTCAACGTAATCGTCGTCACGCCGTCATTCTTATTCACCAGCAGTGTTTGATACTCCGCCATAAGCTTTCCTCCTATTGATTTTTAATCCGTTATTTCATGATCGGGCAATAAGATTATTTTAACTTTTATATACACCTGATTGACGCAATGCGACCGAAGAAAGCCACCTATTTCCGCGTGATCTCCCGCAGCAGCTTTTTCCAACGATCGTCGGATTTTTCATACTGCTCGATGGTCTTGCCCTTCTCCGGATACCAGCGCTTAAAGCCATAGTCTTTCGTCGAGGTCGCGAAACGAAACTTTTCTTCGAAGATCTTCTGACCTTCCGGGCTGAGCAGGAAATCCGCAAGCAGCAGCGCCGCATGCGGATTATTGCTGGCAGCCGGCAGCGCGACGCCGCCGGCGTTGGTGGCGTTTAAATCCAGAGGGACCCATTCCGTCGGCGCACCCTTGGCCTGTCCGGCCAACACGTGATTGCGAAAAATCGAAACCGACATGGGCATCTCCCCCGATGCCATCAGTTCGTGAATCGCCCCGCCGGAAATCATGTGCATCTTCATTTCCAAAGACGCGAGCTGCTTGACAAACTCCTCGCCCTTCGCATGGATGACTGCTCCGAGAAACCGCACGCCGGTGGAGTCGCCGCTCACGCCGAGCTTGCCTTTATGTTTAGGATTGACCAAGTCGGCAAAGCTTCTCGGCACGTCGGCGGCGCCAACGATATTTTTATTGTATCCCAGGCTAATAATCGACTCGCGATCGGTAGCCCAGAGCACCGTATCCTTGCCGGCCTCCTCCTTGGTATCGGCGGGATACTTGACAAGGTACGGCGAGAAATAGGGCAGCAGCAGCTTGTTCTCGCGCATCACCATCAGCGTCGGCGGCGTGGTTTCGACCAGGTCGGCGAGGTTGCGCCGCGCCTGGGCTTCGGAAAGGATTCTTCGCGTAAGATCGGTACTGCCGGCTCGATAAGTCTCGACTTTGATGCCGGGATACTTCGCCTCGAAAACATTGGCGATATCGCGGTGCGCGGTGAGGCTGGTATACCAAACCAACTTCCCTTCTTTTTTCGCGCCCGCCTTGAGCACCTCTTCCCGATCCGCGCCGCGATAGTTGGCGAGATCGGAAATCGATCGGCTCTGGGCAGCAGCCGTGGAAACCAAGAAGAAGCTTAAAATAAGAAAAAATAAAATGCGCATCGTTCCTCCTGTGCTGACAGATAACATGCGGGCGGCATGACAAGACCATCACGGAATTCTAGCCCTCTATTCCAGCACACCGTCTTTCTTGTGCGCCGCAATCTTTTCCTCGCTATATCCCACCACATCGCGTAATACCGCTTCCGTGTCACGGCCCAGAACCGGAAACTCCCATCTGCGGGTTAGCCTTGCATTGGTGAAGTGGAGTGGAAAGTTAGGCAGAACCACGCGGCCCAGTCTGGGATTTTCGACGGCGACGATGAAACCACGCTCATTCAGCTGAGGATCGTTGGTCAGATCCTCGCCGGTTTGCACCACACCGGCGGGAACTCCGCCCTGTTGCAATTGATCCCGGATCTCGAAAGCATCTTTGTCTTTCGTCCATTGAGAAATCATCGCGTTGAGCGCATCGCGGTTTCTCAGCCGCTCGGCATTGGTCTTAAAGCGCTGATCCTCTTCAACTCCGGTGCCTAAGATCTTCGCCAGCGTTGACCATTGTTGATCGGTTTCCGCCGCGATCACGCACCAGCGATCTGCGCCTTTGCACGGATAGCAATCATGCGGCGCGACTGAAAGAGAGGCATTGCCGGTGGGCTGCGGATCTCTACCGCTCGCCGCCGCCTCCATCAAATTCGTTCCGATCATGAACGCCGTCGCTTCGGATTGCGCCAAGTCGATGAACGCGCCCTTCTTATGGCGATCGCGATGAAGCACGCCGGAAATGATGATGATCGCGCACAGCACACCGGACACGTAATCCGGAAACACCGTCTGCGAACCAATCGGCGGATTCGTATTGCCCGGATGATTCCACAGGTACGTAAGGCCTGTAAAGGAGGTAATGTTGACACCAACGGTGGAGAAATGGCGCTTTGGCCCGGTGGTGCCAAGTCCGGGCATGCGCAGATTGATGATGTCCGGCTTCACTTCGCATAGTTCGCGGTAGCCAAGCCCAATCCGCTCAACGACGTCGACGCTATAGTTGTCGAGCACGGCGTCGGCTTTCGCGACCAGATCATGCAGGACCTTTTTCCCCTTCGGGTGCTTAAGATTAACCGTAAACGAACGTTTATTGCGGTTGAACTCAAGAAAGCGCGGCGAGAGATTGGGGTCCTCGCCGGTGCCAAAAAAACGAAATGGATCCATCCCGCCTTTGCTCGACTCGACTTTAATGACGTCCGCGCCCAGTTCGGCCAAGATCGTCGTGCCATACGGTCCGGCAAGCACGTGATCGAAGCTCACGATGCGCATGCCGTCGAGCGGGCCATTGCCGCGGTTAGTCGCAGAACCGGATTCTACCGCTGGTTTCGGCTTCTTCCCGCTGTCCCCAGCTGTCCTGTCGCCCCCCTCTCTTTTCTCCGCCGCCACGGGGGAGATGTCAGAGGAGGAACCCCAGCTATCGAGCGGCGGCACACTGCCGACCGCCGGCCGGGCACCGTCGATGACAAACGGCATCGCCGCCTGTTTTATGTTGCCGAACTGCGCATGTTCAACCGGTGCCATAAACCCCCTGCCCTGCACATGCTCGTCATTTGCAAAGCCCATCGGCGTGTTCACCGGCACACAGGGAATCCCTTGCGCTTGCAGCAACTCGGTAATCTCAGCCATCGAATATTGACTTATAAAAGCCTCGACGGCGGGATTGAGATCATTCGTGTGGGCGCGCCGGTAAAGGTTGTTGAGCCATTCCGGCGCATCGAAAACCGAGTCATGGTCCTTCCAGACGTCGAGAAATAATTTCCAATGCTGGCGTGTGACGTAAAGATAAACGAAGCCGTCGCGGCAAGGGAAAATCTTTGCCGGCGCCACCGAGCCATGCTGGCTGCCGGCGCGCTTGAGAATCTGCTTCTCGTTGGCCCAGAGACGAATGATGTGTTCTTGGGTCGCCAGGGTTTCCTGCATCGAGGAATCGACGTGGTCGCCCTGTCCGGTGCGCTCGCGGCGGTAGATGTCTCGACCGATGGCGGTGCGCCGGTCGCGGATCTCGACCGGTGCGACGCGTGGGGTGT
>JBBDNJ010000162.1:0-23198 GCA_040877705.1 Binatia bacterium
GGAGGCGGACCAAGAAGCTCCCGAAACCTTTCCGTCCAGCGTGTGAGCGAGAACCTGGAACAATGGCCAATTTTGCTTCACGGCCAAGGCCAATGTCTCGCCGAGTACGCGATCACGAAATGAACCGGCGAGAAAAATAAAGTCAATCCTAGTCAGAGAGAAAAACTCAGGGGACACCGAAATGGCAACCAATGATGAAAGAGCAATGCAGCCGATTGATGAAGAAAATGGCAAGTTGCTGTTGCCTGCTCGCCAGCCGCCGCTCACATCCTCATATTGCTCCATGGCTTTAAACAAATTGCCTTCAGTAGGTGGCGCCGGACGATCCTGGAAATGCTTTTTCTCTACCTGTTTTGCGTAAATCCGTTCCGTCAAGCCCGGTGCAATAGCATGCATCATCAGCCCCAGTTTCACGGCATTGCCAACAATGATTTCGCGCCGGGGATGTCGAACGACATCGACAAGCGCATCGGCAACTTTTTCCGCGCTGTAAATGGGCGCTATGGGCTGCGCCGCTCGTCCCATGAAATTGGCCCCGTGCTGAAAGAGCGGTGTGTCGATTGCCGCGGGCAAGACCGTGCAGACATGAATATCGGGGGCGTCTTGTAGCTCCATTCGCAGGCTCTCAGATAAGCCGATGATCGCAAACTTGCTCGCCGCGTAAGCGCTAACATAGGGCGAGCCGATCCTGCCGAGCCCCGAGGAAATATTAATGAGTGTGCCGCTACCCTGTTCGCGAAAATAGGGCAGCGCGGCTCGCGCACCGTGGATACAGCCAAAGAGATTGGTCTCGATGACTCTACGGTAAGTTTCAGGTGGCGAATTTTCAAATCTAGCAAACAGGGTTACCGCAGCATTGTTGATCCATACATCGATTCTGCCAAATGCGTCTACGGCTCGGCGCGCTAACGACTGTATCGCTTGTTGGTCCGTCACATCCGCTGGCATCGCAAGCGCTCTTCCACCCAGGTTTTCACACCGCTCTGCAAGCCTAAGGAGGGCCTCTTCACGCCTTGAAGTGAGGACAACGGTTGTACCTAGTCGAGCGAACTTTAAGGCTGCAGCCCGACCAATGCCGCTGGAAGCCCCGGTGATGACGACAACGGAATCGCCAACTTCTCTATGCATGAGAGCTCGTTAGACCTCAGCCGTCGAGACAAACGGACGCGCTGCTTTTATATTTTAGCCTCCGCGTGCCGAAGGCTCTGCTTGATAGCCTCTTTGATCTTTTGCAATTCCCGGTTTTGAAACCAAGCAACTGGGATCTCGGTTTTAGCCTGCGTCTGTTCGGCAGGATTTTCGAAAATACAAAGCGGTTCGGGGTCCGCAGGATCTTGGCGCGATGGTTTCATAACAATCCAGGGCTCCTGCTCCTCGTCTATGACGGCTTGAATCATCTGCCTTTTGTTTGGCAGCTCCATGTTTGTTCTCCTGTCTGGCTCTGCTGATAAATCGATCGTTGGCGCCGACCTCGCGTCTTTAGTTTTCAGGTAAGGCGCGAACCATTGCGTTGCAAGATCGGCGACTGCTTCCAGTGTGCCCGGCTCTTCAAAAAGATGTGTTGCGCCGGTGACGATATCCAAACGCCTTTCGCTTTGAAGCTGCGCATAGGCACGCTGATTAAACTCGATTACGGCGTGGTCCAGTTCGCCGACAATGAGCAGCGTGGGAGCCGTCACTTGCGGCAGTGCTTCCCATGCAAGGTCGGGGCGGGGCCGCCCCGCGATACCACTGCGGCGACTTCGTTGGCTCGCTGCGCAGCGGCTACTAGCGTCGCTGCCGCGCCGGTGCTGGCTCCAAAAAGGCCGATCTTCATGCCGGCGGTTTCCGCTCGTGCCGTCATGGCGTCCACGGTGTTGGCAAGCCGACGGGCCCAGTAAGAGAATATCAAATCGAAATTGGCCGCTTGCTTGATCTCTGGCCTGTTCTTCCTCTGTCAGCAAATCAAAAAGCAGTGTGGCTAAACGAGCTTCGTTTAGCCGCTTGGCGACCGAACGATTGCGGGGACTGTGACGGCTGCTGCCACTGCCATGAGCGAAAATAACCACGCCACGCGAATTCTCCGGAATAGCCAGATGGCCTTCGAGACTGACATCGTCCAATTGCAAGCTCACGCGCATTTCGCGAATCGTCAATTGATTTACCAATTGGGTTCTCCCCACCTTTCATTATTATTGATGTGCAAGTGAATACTCTTCCTGGCTATCTTGGAACAAGTCGCCAGTTATCGGCGATTGTATTAGCTCATGCCAGGTTACGTATATAGGGTAGAAGTTTCGCAACGTGTATGCCAAGAACAGTTCGCCTTCCTATTACGCAAGGAGCAATTCGCTCTGCCTTGCGTTTCTTCGCTTTTGTCGCCAAAGAAACTTACCAAAAACATTGCACCATTAGACCGTTCAGAAGCGTCTCATTTTCGGCTATGAAGAAAGCGCGGCTTTCTCATTTCTCGGACAGAACGCGAGGGGACATCTTCGAAGCTAACAAGTTTGTCAGTATGGATTAACAAACGAACTGGAACACTGATTGCTCCGTAAATGGATTGACGGCCCTGAATATCGTCCCACAATTCATAACCAGGAGGTGCCATGCCGGAGAAAAAAACTGTCGAGAAAGCCAAAAGGGCCAGGCGGGAAGGAAAGGCGCCGAGCACACAAGCAGGCGAGTTCGTGCGCGAGGAGGTGCATCACGTCAGGGAAGGCAAACATGGCGCTCGATCCACGAAACAAGCGATTGCGATCGGCTTATCGAAAGCGCGCCGCGCGGGGTTCGATCTGCCGCCGCCAGAGAAAGGCACGGTTTCCGAAAAGACCCGGCGCAGCGCCGAGCGCGCCCATAAATCCGGCCAGCAGGCCAAACCTAAGAAATCCCCTACCAGATCAAAAGCTACCAAACGCGCGCTGAAGCGCGAAGGTCGCAGCGCGGCATCGAGGAAGCAACTCTCGAAGCAGGCGCGTTCCGCGGCGCGAAGACGTAAACCATCGGAGCGTAAGACTGCTGCGAAACGAACGGCGCGGACCAAAGGCCGCGGCGGGCGTTCCGCAGCCGCACGCAAAGCCGCGCGCACCCGTGCTCGCCGCGGAAGCGGGTCCTAGCTCGTTTGGCAACGTAGCTTATAAAGCGTAAATGACCATCTGGCATATTACGCCACGGCCTTTAGGATTTCGTCGTAGTTCTTTGCCAGTTCAGTTCGCATGAGCGCCGCCACAAAGCGCGTAAAGTCCTTGCGCGGCACGAGCTTCAAAAGCGCCTGGGCGCTCGCACCGAGTCTCAGGCGCGCGCGGACTGAATCACTCGCTTGTCGGCGTACGGGTAGGTCTCCCAAACAAGCTGCACCTCCCGTAGAAAAATGTCGGCTCCTACCGGCCCGATGCCGCTGAATTGCTGCAGCAGCCGGTGCTCGCGTTTGACGTCACGCTCCGCGTCATCCCGCAGCTTGCGCAAGTCACCGTTGTATTTTCCAATGAGAAGCTTGGACGTATTTCCCAACATCGTGGATGTCCGTTCGTCGTAGCGCTTGTAGCCATGCCACGTGATGACGTCCACGCGGTCCTGCCAACTCGCTTGCGCCATCCTTTCGGGTGTCGTGAGGCGGGCCTCGACAAGCGCTTTAGCAGCCTGGACAGCGTTTGCCGCCGGTATTCGCGCGCTCATCAGCAGAGCGGAGTAAAGCAGCTGAAGTAGAAAATAGTGGGGCCGGCTTATCTTGGAGCCGGATGCCGATCTCTTGCGCGTAGGTCGTGCCGTAGCGATCGAGAAGAGTTGTCACCACTTGCCTTTGATCGATATGGGTCACGGTACACCTCCTCGTCATATCGAAAGGGCAATTGGCATGCCAAACGAGTTGTCTGCGCAGCACGCTGCCGAAGCCCGGACCGGCATGCTCAACTCTGCTAATCATTCGGGTTCGGGGGATTCGAATCCGGTTAGCAGCCGCTCCGTTGTCCTTCTCTCTCGCTTCACTTTAATCTCAGGAGAGACGGCTTCTTTCAAGGGCGCGGCGGCTTGCAACGAGGTCGTCAAGTTGTAAGAATTATAGAAAGCATGGAGGGCGTGCCATGGCCGATCAAGAGTCGATTCAGTCGGTCTACATCAACGGAATGTTCGCTTCCGATCCGCGCCTGTCTTTTGGCCGCTGCTGTAACAGGAGGAAGCTGTGGAACAAAAGCTGCCTGCTTTGATTGCCGCCATGGCAAGAGGCGAATTCTACCCTGATCATCCTTCCCAGGTGGAGCTTCGCCAGACTCACATCTCTTACGTTTTCCTTGCTGGACCGTACGTCTACAAGATCAAAAAACCGCTGCGCTTGCCGTTTTTGGACTATTCGACATTGGCGCAGCGCCATCACTTTTGCCAAGAAGAGATTCGCCTCAACCGCCGCCTCGCCCCGGCAACCTATCTCAAAGTGGTTCCGATCCGCAAAGAGAAAGAATGTTTCTCGTTGGCAGAAAACTCCGCCGCTAGCGGCGATATTGTAGAGTACGCGGTCAAGATGAACCGATTGCCGGAGGATCAGATACTGAGTTTCCGGATTGAACAAGATTCTGTGGAACCTGATCACATTCGAGCGATCGCAAAAAAGTTGGCTTCCTTTCACGAAACCGCTTCGGTGGAAAAAGCTGAGGCACTTGGAGCTCCGCAGGCAATCGGTGCAAGAGTTCGAGCCAATTTCCAAGAGACGCGTCGATTCATTGACCGTACCATCGGTCCAAAAATGTTTGGCAAGATTCAAGTTTATAGTGAAGCCTTTTTGAGAGAGAACTTTGATCTTCTTCGATCACGTGCTTTAGAGGGTCGTGTGCGCGAGGGGCACGGAGACCTTCGTGCCGAGCACGTATGCCTTCTCGATGATATCGTCATTTTTGACTGTATCGAGTTTGACGAAGGGTTACGGTACGGCGACATCGCTTCCGAAATAGGCTTTCTCTCCATGGACTTGGATTTCTTGGGGGCCAGGGCTTTATCCGCGGAGCTCGAGGAAGTTTATGCGTCGCTGGCCAAGGATCCGGCATTGCGTTCACCGCTTCTGCCGTTCTACAAATGCTACCGCGCCTACGTCCGCGGCAAAGTCGAGAGCCTCAAGAGTGATGAGCAAGAGGTCCCGAATGAGGAACGTCGGCAAGCATCTACCGAAGCCCAGCGATACTTTTGTCTTTCTTCCCGCTATACCCGAGAGAAAAGCCAGCGGACGCTTCTCCTCGTGGTGTGCGGGATGGTAGCAACGGGGAAATCGACGGTCGCTCGGCTGCTCTCCGACCTCAGCGGTTTTCCCGTCTTAAACTCGGACCGGATTCGAAAGAAGCTCGTTGCTCTTGCGCCGAAAACGCCGCCACATGAGGGTTATGGCCATGGGATTTATTGCGAGGAATTTAATGAGCTTACCTACAATGCTCTTTTGGCGGAAACCGACAGGCATTTGGGGCGTGGTAAAGGCGTGATTGTGGATGCAACCTTTAAAGACTCAAAGCACCGCTCGCTCTTCATTAACCGCGCTGCCAATTCCGGTGTGCCCGCGTTTTTCATCGAATGCCAAACCAACGAAGAAACGGTGCGACGTAGACTCGCCGACAGGGCGAAGAATCCCGATGAGATCTCGGACGCAACCTGGGAAATCTACGAGCGCATGCGAGGAGAATTTAACCCGCTCTGCGAAATCCCGGAGGGGCGCCATTTCCAGGTTGACACCGAGCACAAGCTCTTAAACAGCTTGGAAAGATTGGAAGAAATACTTTGAGGGACCGGCCCCTGAAGAACCAAAATTTAAGAACGCCTGAAGCAAAAGGCTTTCTTTGGTGACGATATTTTTTGGAGAGGACATTATGGAAGTATTCATTAAGATCGCTCCTCAAGAATTCTCGCGATTGCGAGATCGAATTTCCAGCGAGTCTCCCGCCCACGAGGCGCTCGACAAAGCGACGCCGATTAATCATGCCATCGAGGGCGTACTATTCGAAGGGTATAATATTGCTTGTGACGAGAATCAGGCGCGCATGATCCTCGAAGTAGCCAAGGAATGTTGTCCTGAGATCATTCGAAATATTGAGGAAGCAATAAAGCTCGCCCGGCCCGGCTGACAAATAATAAAAGCCTATCCCACGTCAGCCTTCTTCTCTCGTCTTACTGGCATCGGTGTTCAGTCTATGACCCATTTTTTCCTCCACCGACGTGACATTGCGAGTTAGTTTGTCCCGTTCTCCATCGTCCTCTTCGAGTTTAATGAACGTTACGACGTGAGCGGCGTCTTTGCGGGCGCGTTCATGACACTGGCGAATCAAGGGCATAACCTGGTCCCATTCGCCTTCTATGCATGTCGCTGAAGGAGTGAGTTGATAGGCCAGGCCGGATTTCTCCACGAGCTTAAGCACTTTTGCAAGTTCGGCACTTGAGTGGGGGGGTTCCCACCGACGGGAATAATACTAAGTTCCGCTAACATGAGTTTCTCCTTTCCTGACGAAAATTAGCGGGTAAAAGCGCCACCTGTTTCGCCCACTGCTGGAAGTCACCGGTTTCCGTCACTTTCTTGATCTGCGCTTCCAGTGCGGTCGGATCCGGCACTTCCTTACGTCTTCTTCAGTATCAGAGAGATAAATGGCATTGCCCAGACTTTTGCTCATCTTCTCCTTCCCATCGATCCCCACGAGTGACGGCATTTCTCCGATCAATGCCTGTGGCTCGGGAAAGACTTTGCCGTACAAATGGTTGAACCGGCGGGCAATTTCACGACACAGTTCGATATGAGGCTCCTGGTCCCTTCCGACGGGTACGAGAGGCGCGCGCATCAAGAGAATGTCTGCCGCTTGTAGGATCGGATAACCCAAGAGGCCCATGGACGGACTTTCGGGACTACGTACCCCAATGAGATCTTTGGCCAAGATGGAGTTTTCCGGTAGGACGGTCTCCCGTCAGAACACGCTCAACTGTTTCCTTGCGCTGGTTCATGCTGCGCTGATTTTCTGGGAACAACCATCCGCGCCGAGGCTGGATCGGATGGCACATTACGCTGCGGCCTTTAGGATTTCGTCGTAGTCCTTTGCCAGTTTGGTTCGCATGAGCGCCGCCACGAAGCGCGTAAAGTCCTTGCGCGGCACGAGCTTCGAAAGCGCTTGGGCGCTCCTACCGAGCCTCAGGCGGCGCGCGGCCTGAATCACTCGCGTGTCGGCGTATGGGTAGGTCTCATCCCAAACAGGCTGCACCTCCCGTAGAAAAATGTCGGCTCCGACTGGTCCGATTCCGCTGAATTGCTGCAGCAGCTGGTGCTCGCGTTTGACGTCACGCTCCGCGTCATCCCGCAGCTTGCGCAAGTCACTGTTGTACTTCCCGATGAGAAGCTCGGACGTATTTCCCAACATCGTGGATGTCCGTTCGTCGTAGCGCTTGTAGCCATGCCACGTGATGACGTCCACGCGGTCCTGCCAACTCGCTTGCGCCATCCTTTCGGGTGTCGTGAGGCGGGCCTCGACAAGCGCTTTAGCAGCCTGGACAGCGTTTGCCGCCGGTATTCGCGCGCTCATCAGCAGAGCGGAGTAAAGCAGCTGAAGTAGAAAATAGTGGGGCCGGCTTATCTTGGAGCCGGATGCCGATCTCTTGCGCGTAGGTCGTGCCGTAGCGATCGAGAAGAGTCGTCACCACTCGCCTTTGATCGATATTGGCCACGGTGCACCTCCTCACTATCGAAAAATGCAGCACGCTGGCTGGAGCTTCGCCAGACTCACATCTCTTACGTTTTCCTTGCTGGACCGTACGTCTACAAGATCAAAAAACCGCTGTGCTTGCCGTTTCTGGAGTATTCAACATTGGCGCAGCGCCATCCCTTTGCCAAGAAGAGATTCGCCTCAACGCCTTGCCCCGGCAACCTATCTCGAGGTGGTTCCGAGCCGCAGAGAGGGAGAATGGTTCTCGTTGATCATCATAGAGCGCAATCGAGATGCCAAGCACGACAATCTAGCTGCTTTAATTGAAAAGCGATTTCCCTGACTTTCGCAATCAATCTCCCGCGATTTTTCCTAATATACGAAGCCCGCGCTGTATTAGAAATTAGACACGATAGCCGGCCATAATCCCATTTTCGATAACACGTTTATAGTCGGGACTGCGACGCATATAAGAAACAAAGGCCAGAGCATCCCGAAGTGTCCCAACTGCGGTAACGGCTCATACGATTCCCGCACGGAAGAAACAAGCGGGTAGCCTGCGCATTGCGCAAGTATCAAGGAATAAGGATAAAGGCACAGAGAGATCGGCAGTCACGAGAGCTGACTGCCATTTCTGGTTTAAGCCAAAAATGTCCCACAGTTGGAAAATGGCCGGCCCAACAATTCCCACGAACGAGCCAGAAGCGACGGCGGGCTTGCATAACTTCTCTGGCACTGTTGTTGCGCAATACTTAGGATAGATTTGCGCATTTGTTTTCGTTCAGTGCACAAGGCGAAACCCTTAAACGGGATTTTATATATGATATCGCGTCAAGATCTTGAACGGCTTACAAAACTGAAGACCGACCACGGTATCCTAACGGCCTATATTCGACTCGATCCGCGGTTGCGATTCGTGCGCCAGCAGGCCGCATCTCAATTCAAAGGAGCCCTCAAAGTGGCGCAGCGGCGAATTCAAGAAGGCCGGTGGCGAGACGCTCTTGAGCGCGAAAGTTCTCACGTGCTGAATTTCTTATCTGGTTGGGAACCCTCGGGCCGGGGCCTGGTGATCTTCTCCTGCCGGCCCGAAGCGCTGTGGGAAGTTTTGTCGCTGGAAATTTTGGTGCCGAACCTTGTCGATGTGGATACAACAACGAAGACCGGCATTCTGGCGGGAACTTTAGAGGAGTTTCCTCGTTTTGTCGTGGCAGTCCTGCAAAAGGACAAGGCACGGATTTATATTGCTGAGCAGGGAACATCCGAAGAACAAGTAGCATTCACAAGCGACGTTCCTGGCCAGCACAAGCAAGGTGGGCGGTCTCAGATGCGATTTCAGCGGCACATCGATTTTCATGTGGCCGAACACCGGAAGAAAGTTGCCGATGAAATCGCGAAGCTCGCCGAAACTGGGGCTTTGACGCTCGCCTTGGGCGGCACTGATGAAATCGTCAACGAAATGGTTCAAACGCTCCCTGAACCGATCGCGAGAATGGTCATCGGTAGATTTCCCGTCGATTATAAGCACGATACCGAACAACAGATTCTCGAACGCGCCGAGCTTGTGTGGAAAAATCGGGAGCAGTTTGAGGAAATAAAACTCGTAGATCAGGTCTTTGATGCGGCGAAATCCGGGATGCGCGGTGTTTTGGGTATAGAGTCAACCTTGAGCGCTCTCGTGGAAGAGAAGATCAGTTGCCCACGGTCGTCCGGAATGGCTTTGGCGCTATGCGCCGCCAGCTCAAAAAGCTGGTCGAAAAGCAACACGGAGACGTTAAAACTCATCCGGCGCAAGAAATCGGTGGATTGGTTCTCCGATTGTTTCGCGAACAGGGATACGGATTCATCAAGAGCCCGAACGGCGAGGAAATCTATTTTCACAAAAACAGCTTGCCGGGAGACGAGTTTGATCGTTTAGAGGTCGGCACCGGGGTACAGTGGCACGAAGAACAAGGCAACAATGGTCCGCAGGCCAGTACCGTGCGCATTATCGATAAGGCCGGCTAATTTACAGCGATTGCCGACGTGCGTTGGCAACAAGAAAGTCAGGAGATTCTATGGCGAAAGCTAAAAAGAGAGGCAAGCAGGCCGGGCCAAAGAAGAAAACTTCCAAGCGTAAAAGACAGCGGGACATCGGTTCACAAACCGAGCAGCCGTTCGAGCAGGATTCCAAGCGCCGTATCGGACAATATGGCGGAACAGGTGAGCCACCGATCATGAAGTAGTCGCCGGTGCGATGTTCTGCCCACTCTTGGCCAAATTAGCGGGCCAAAGACCACGTTCGCGCAAAGGCGCAAAGGGCGCCAAGTTCAGAGTAGCGAAATATGTAAGTTCCAGGGAGGTGAATTATGACTAAGCGTTTTGATCTAAAGAACAGGCGTTTCAATTTAATGGGCAGTCTCGGTTTAGGCGCCCTGCTGATGTATGTTTTTGATCCTCAGTTGGGGCGGCGCCGCCGCGCCCGAGTGCGCGACAAGATGATCCATTATCGGCACAAGACGGCGGAAGCAATCGACGCGACCGCTCGTGATCTTAAGAATCGCACGCTCGGAGTCGCGGCCGAAACACGAAAATTGGTTTCTAAAAAACCTGTGAGTGACGATGCGCTGGCGCAGCACGTTCGCGCAAGCCTCAGTCCTATCGTAAGCCATCCAAGTTCGATCGAGGTCGCTGCCGGAAACGGTAAGGTCACGCTAAGCGGCCCGATACTGGCGGATGAGGTCGATCGCTTGTTGGGTCATGTATCGTCGATACGCGGTGTAGCGGCGGTAGAGAATCGGCTTGAAGCACACCCGGAGGCAGGAAATATTCCAGGCCTCCAGGGTGAGCCGACAGTCCGTAAGTCCGGAAAAATGCCTGATGTCATGCAAGCGAATTGGTCGCCGGCGACCCGCTTTATCGCCGGTACGTTTGGCGGCACGCTAGCCCTTTATGGCGCAAAACAGCTAAGCGTTTTCGGGACGGCAGTTGCAACTCTGGGCACGGCTATCTTCACGCGCGCGCTGGCAAACATGGAGTTCAAGCGGCTCACCGGTATCGGCGCCGGCCGGCGCGCAATAAGCATCGACAAGATCATCAATGTCGCGGCGCCAGTCGAGGACGTCTTTGCCTTCTGGTCGAATTACGAAAATTTTCCGCGCTTTATGTCGAATGTCCGCGACGTGAGGGTAACCGGCGAGAAACGATCCCATTGGGTCGTGGCTGGCCCGGCCGGAGCACCGGTTGAATGGGACGCGGTGGTTACAAACTATGTGCCCAATCAATCTCTCGGCTGGAAAACGGAACCTGCTTCGCCGATCCAACACGCCGGCATAGTTCGGTTCGAGCCTAATCCGGAGGGAACCACTCGTCTCGAAGTTAGGATGTCTTACAATCCGGTGGCCGGAGCGTTGGGACACGCTGTCGCTACCCTATTCGGAGCGGATCCAAAGAGCGAAATGGATGCGGACCTGGCGCGTATGAAAACCATGATCGAAACCGGAATACCGCCTCACGATGCGGCGCGCAGAGATGAAACAGCCTATACGCATTAAACATCCGCCAAGAGTAGCCACGTACACCCGCAGGGTGAGAACTACGGTTCACCTTAACGTCAGTCTGCTGTGGTCTTTACCTGCGCTCCATCGTCCTCTTCGAGTTTAATGAACGTCACGACATGAGCCGAGTCTTTGCGGGCGCGCTCATGGCGCCCGCGAATCGAGGGCATGATCTGGTCCCACACTTCGATGGCTTTCGCAACCGCAGCTTACATGAATCCAAGCTGAAGCTTTGCCGCATCGGACATCATGCTTTGATCCCAGGGCGGGTCAAAAACCACTTCGACGTTGAGATCCGTAACGCCTGGGAGGTTGCGGATCTTACTTTCCATCTCCGCTTGCAGCACCCCGGCCATGCCGCAACCTGGTGCCGTCAAGGTGAACTTAACATCAACTTTGTTGCCCTCGGGCAAGGGCGTGACCTGACAATAGTAAACGAGGCCAAGGTCAACAATGTTGACCGGAATCTCGGGATCGAAGCACGTCTTCAACTGATCCCAGACCCATTTCTCCAGGTCCGCAGACCCGTCCGCCGCGGTTAACTTCTCAGCTTGAGACGCCTCGGCCTCCATGCCGATGGCATCGGCATCCTTGTTTGCGATGCGCACCAGATATCCCCGGTCTGTGGTCACGGTATAACTGCCTCCCAGCGACTGTGTTACCGTCACCTGGGTACCTACCGGCAGCATGACTTTCTGGCCGCTGGGAATCTGGATTGCTTCGCAATCACGGCTAACGATTATCGGTTCGTTGGTTTTCATTTTTGTCTCTCCTCCTGCATTGGCTTCCTCCTCGACAGCTCACTCCGTAGAGATCGCTGTCCCATTCCCATTGAGCCAGGGTATGCAGTGTACCTCCCCGCATCTCGATTATCTTAGCCGACACTGCCCTCAAGGCTCACGCCCAGAAGCTTCTCCGCCTCCACGGCAAACTCCATCGGCAATTCACGGAAGACCTGCTTGCAGAAACCGCTGACCATCATGTTAACCGCATCTTCCGGTGGAATTCCCCGCTGCCGGCAGTAGAAAAGCTGATCCTCGCCGACCTTCGATGTCGAAGCCTCGTGCTCCACCTGCGAGGAGCTGTTCATGATTTCGAGATAGGGGAAGGTATGAGCACCGCACTTGTCGCCCAAAAGCAGGGAGTCGCATTGCGAATAATTTCGTGCGCCCGCAGCCCTCTTCATAATCTTTACCAGCCCCCGGTAGGTGTTCTGCCCATGGCCTGCCGAGATTCCTTTCGAGATGATGGTGCTCTTGGTGTCCTTCCCGATGTGGACCATTTTGGTGCCCGTATCCGCCTGCTGGCGGTTGTTGGTGAGCGCCACCGAGTAGAACTCTCCAACCGAGTTGTCCCCCTGCATGATACAGCTAGGATACTTCCAAGTGATCGCCGAGCCGGTCTCTACCTGCGTCCACGAGATCTTGGAGTTTTTCCCGAGACACTTGCCCCGTTTGGTGACAAAGTTGTAAATGCCGCCCCTACCTTCCTTGTCGCCGGGATACCAGTTCTGGACTGTGGAATACTTGATCTGGGCGTTATCGAGGGCGATCAGCTCCACAACCGCGGCATGCAACTGGTTCTCATCTCGCATCGGCGCAGTGCACCCCTCGAGGTAGCTCACGTAGCTGCCTTCCTCCGCGATGATAAGTGTGCGCTCGAACTGGCCGGTCTCAGCAGCGTTGATGCGGAAGTAAGTTGATAGCTCCATCGGACATCGCACCCCTCTAGGGATGTAACAAAACGATCCGTCGCTAAAGACGGCCGCGTTCAAGGCGGCGAAGAAGTTGTCACTGTAGGGCACCACTGACCCGAGGTACTTTTTTACGAGCTCTGGATGCTCCTGCACCGCCTCGGAAAAGGAACAAAAGACGATCCCCAACGCCGCTAGCTTTTCCTTGAATGTTGTCGCCACAGAGGCGCTGTCAAACACGGCATCGACCGCGACACCGCTGAGCCGCTTTTGCTCCGACAGGGGGATACCCAGTTTCTCATAGGTTTCGAGCAGCTTGGGGTCTACCTCGTCAAGGCTCTGCGGTCCCTCAGCCTTGGTCTTTGGCGCCGAGTAGTAGATCATGTCCTGGTAGTCGATCGGCGCATAGTGGATGTTTGCCCACTTCGGTTCTGCCTCAGACTTTTTCAGCTTCGCCCAGTGATGGTAGGCCTTCAGGCGCCATTTCAGCATGAAGTCGGGCTCGTTCTTCTTGGCCGAAATCAATCGGATGATCTCTTCGTTCAGCCCACGAGGCACGGTGTCGGCCTCAATATCCGTAACAAACCCGTACTTATATTCCCGGTTGACCAAGTCTTCCATCGTCCTGGCAGTGTTCATGGCTTCACCTTTCCTTTCCTACGAGGCTCGTTCCTCCTGTCCCCGTATAGCTCTTTTTGCTTTTCCTCTAAGATTCGGCATTAGACCAAAAAGCTCTATTCGCTCTTCTTGTAATAGTCTGCGTTAATCTGGGCGTAATGCTTCCATTTTTCCGGCAGCGCGTCGTTCTCGAAAATAGCCTCGACGGGACAAACAGGCTCGCAGGCCCCGCAATCAATGCACTCCTCAGGGTCGATATAGAGCTGATGAACCTGCTGAAACGCCTCTGCCTCATTCTTCGTGGGATGGATACAATCGACCGGACAGACATCCACGCAGGCGGTATCTTTTACATCTATGCATGGTTCAGCAATCGTATAAGCCATAATTTCTTCCTCTCCAGCGTTCTCAGGCGTAAACCCTGCGGCATTTTTTCAAGCGCCAGTTGAGGAGAACTTCCACTATGTGGTAAAGACGGTTTCGCCTCCATCATATAAGTTTAAGTTGCTTACTGAGACCTCACTGCCATAAGAGATCTGCATCGATAATCTTAATCTCATTTGGAAACACATTCAGTCTGAGACCGTTATCCCATTGAACATTTATGAGGTGACGCCCAAGGTTTTCGAGTTCGTACCGGATGGTCCCTTCCGTGGAAGCGCTAACCATCCCTTGGTAGCTTCGAATATCTCGCACGGCACGGCATTTCATTCCTTGTAAGATTAAGTCGATCATCTGTGTATCTCTAAAAAAGAAGACCCATTAGATCCACAATTTCTCGAAAAACATTTAGCCGTGTAGGCTAATGTACCGCTCTCTTAGACGTATCGCCGTGTGTTGCTTGTCTCATGATTTTCCTCTTTTTAAAGTTACGTAGATCGAGTCCCCTCCACTTCTCTTATCGGTCTCCCCACAATGGGCTTTAATTTTTTCATCAGTCAAAATCCCCTGTCTCTCGAAGCGACCTTTGACCCCTTCCAATCACCTGGTGGCCACTAGAAGAGAACACCCAAAGATCTAGGGCAGGCTGCTGAAAAACTCTCCGGAGTCCTTCGACGTCTCAGAGCCTGTCCTGAGCTGGACGACGGAAGAGCTTTGAAATAAAGAAAATTCCGTTCATGCTGAGGCCCCGAAGCATGGGCACCTTTTTCACTGCTAATCGCTAGCCTTCATCCTTAAAAAAAGCTTCCCGCGCCGCTAGCGGCCGCACGGTTTGATTAATATTCCTGAAATTCAGGCTCTCTATTTGAACCGAGCCAGCTAGAACTGAAATACAGGACGAATTTTTGAAGAATTAAACTTAAAGATTAGACAGGCTCTTTTTTGTATCTTATTTCACGTCTAACTCACGCTCTGCTTTTGTCAAGCTAGTGTAGCAAAGTCTCCCGGCGGCAAACACGTCTCTCCGGCTAGCCGTCCCGAGCCGCCATTCTGTGAGACTCAATCAAAGAAGCCAAAACCCCGCAGTCACGGCTAACCGAAATCGACACACCCTGGGAAAGCGATAACATTCAAGACATTTTTGAAATCATGGGTGAATATTTAATCGGAATTCCGAGCGAAGCCGAGCAATTTTCAAGAGCCACTACGAGCGACAGCGTAGAGCTCGCGCTTCGACGAGTGCTCCAGTAGTTCGGAGACGTGTTTTGCCCACTGCTGGAAATCACCGGTTTCAGTCACTTTCTTAATCTGCGCTTCCAGTGCGGTCGGATCCGGCACTTCCTGTTCAAAGACCAAATCAGGTGCGCCCGGAGAACCGTAATGAGTTCGCATCACCCTCGGTTTGGATCCGCCGGCCTGCTCGACCCATCCCAGCAGCGTCATAAGCCTCTGTTCTACCTCCTGAGTTTTACCAGGCAACGTATGAAAAGTTATACGCGATACGTACATGTCTATACCCCCTTCAAAGGAAAGTCTTATGTGCGCCGACTCAGCTGAGCAATGGGTGAACAGACTGTTTTGGGTTATTCAGCCGGTGATTTGTTCGGCTCTGTCGGCTACTTCGCGGACTCCCGATTCATTCGCGCAGTGGGCGCAACAGTAAAAGACTCCATCGCCCTCTACTCCGTGACCAATTACCTTGCAGCCGCAGTGCGCACATTCCGGCGCCAACAAGTGAATTGCACACTCAAAGCTATCGAAGATATGCGACTGGCCCGCTAAAGTGATCTCAAACGCTTTGTCATATTCATTGCCGCAGGTTTCACAGCGTCCCATTGTGGATTCCTCCTTTAAAAATAAAGAAGCAAAATAATTGCTCTTAACTGTTAATAAGCTCGCAACATATATGCCAAAAACAGTTCGCATTCACATTGGAAAAAGAGAAGCCATTCAGTCTGATTCTGTCTCGCGTTTCTTCGCTTTTGTCGTCGAAGAAAGTTACGTAAAAAACTGCACTATTTAGACAGTTCAGAATCGTCTCATTTTCGGCTATGAAGAAAGCGCGGTTTTCTCGTTTTCCGGACAGAAAGCGAGAGCATTGCGGCCGGATATTTTCGGAGCTACAACCAGTCAGCAGGTTTCATAGTTTCCAAAAAAATCGTCGTGTCTTCAGCGACTCTCTCGCCCAAGGACATGGGAATAGACCAAGCCCATAGCCTTTCGGGTCAACCGTAAAGTTTCCCTCCCCTGTGCCTGTGCTTTGCTCCGGCCACGAGACAGGATTTCGCTTACGATTTCTGGTTTGGCGGCGTAGCGTGCCCTGTGTGCACGGATGGGAGACAAGAATCGGTTAAGCGCTGTTTGGAGCCTGTTTTTGACTTCAACATCTCCCACTTGCCCGGCCCTGTAGCGGATTTTCAGTTGCTCCACCTCCCATGGACGGACTTTCGAGATTGCCTACCCCGATGACATCTTTGAGAGTAGGGATTCGCTGCGCTTGCGCCACCGAAACCAGCATCGAGAGAATCAGTTGCAGCTCACAAACCTGAGGCACATCCGATTGCACATAGATCGTTGCCTTCTTCGGATCGATACCAATGCTCAAGTAATCCAAGACCATAGCATGAATATGATCGGCCACTTGCGCCAGCTCTGCGCGCGTCTTCTGTGTAGTTAGCGCGTGGTAATCAGCAATAACAATGAAAAGCTCGGCCGTGTCCTGAAGGCGAACTCTATTTTTCAAAGTCCCGACGTAATGGCCAAGATGGAGTTTTCCGGTAGGACGGTCTCCCGTCAGAACACGCTCACGTATTTTGTTTGACACGTACATCTGCTCTTTGCATGGTTTCCTCCTCAAGCAATCTGTGCCACTACTAAATAAGAAATAAGACGCAAAACATGTTCCAGCCGCACTGCTCATTGCGTTGGTTCCGTATCTCACCGGTGCGACAGACTACGAGGGGAGATACGGTACTTAGCTTGGGAGGGCCTTGGACCGTGTTTCAAACGTTCTACAACAAGAACAAGCTGGTTTGTAGCTGCTTGTTTCGGCCGCAACAAAGCGTCACGGTTAACGATAAAATCGACGTCAAACCTGCTTCCTAAGCTGGCCTTTTGCCCGTAGGCGGACCATCAGTTCGCATCTAGAGAGGGGGAACTCCTGGTTTCTCCCCCTCTGCTAGAAGAACGTCACCGCCGTCGACGCAGAAGCGGCAGTACTTTGTCCATAATAGCGCCGCTTCCTCATTCTAAGATTCTGTAGATCGATGCGGCTCAGCTGGTTCCGATACTTCTTTTATAGTTTCCGCTACAACGTTTTTTTCACCCGAGTGGACTGCCACATCACCGAGCGAGACGATACCGACGAGTCTTTTTTCCCGATTCAGAATGGGCAGACGCCGGATTTGCTTTTCCTGCATCAGCTTTGCCGCCTCGGAGACGTCTTGGTCTTCAAAGCAATAGACCATATCCTGGGTCATGACCTCGTGAACTTGAGTCTTTGTGGGATCGCGCCCCTCCGCAGTGGCACGGATTGTAATATCGCGATCCGTGAGCATGCCCACCAGACGGTCATCGTTTCTAATTGGAAGCATGCCCACACCTAGCTCCCGCATTTTTAGCGCCGCGTCCTTCAGGACGAACTCGGACGTAACGACTTCAGGGTCTCGCGTCATTATTTCTGCAACTCGCATAAAACCTCCTTCACTCTTTTTCGCAGTTATAGGAATAATACCCTCATCTGCTTTGAGAACGCTCTGCCAAAGAATCTAAGCAACGTCAGTGCGACCGCAATCAGGCAGCCCATTTGTCTATGAATGCGATCGGCACCCGTCTGTCTTCCTCTGTCCTAACCTCAGCCGAAGGTTGGATCGACAGAACCGGACACGGAGCCCGTCGAGCGATCCGGTCGGTAACGGTTCCGCCGAACAGTCGCGCCAAATTCGATCCGCGGCTCGTCATGACGATCAAATCGGACTGCTCCTCTTTAGCGGCCGCCACGATCTCCTTAACGGCTTTGCCGAATCTTACAAGCGAATTGATCTTTACTCCCTTGAGGACTTTAGGCCCGACGTTCTGCTGCAAGAAATTATTGAGAATCCACTTCTTTTTCTCAATGATGCTGTCGAAGCTTGGCTGGCGTCTCACACCTGTCGCAGTGACCAACCCATCTGTGACGTAGCGCTCAGAAAAATACTCCTGCATGGCTTTAGTGGGGAAAACGTGCAGCACGGTAACTTCCGCCGCGTTCTTCTTTGCAAGCGAGATTGCATATCCGACTGCAGGCACGGAAAGATCGGAGAAATCCGTGGGAACTAGAATTTTCTTAATTGTAATCATTACACCTCCTTTCTTTTATAGGACGCAATCGAGGTGCCACGCATGGCGATCTAGCTGCTTTAGTTGAAAAGCGATTCCTGACTCTCCCGCGATTTTTCCTATGATAAAAGCCCTAAAGTTTGGCCTTCGTCTGTATCACAATCACAGCTGGAACAACTACAGCGAAGCCCGCGCTGTATTAAAAATTACACACGATAGCCGGCCATAAATCCCATTTTCGATAACGCGTTTTTTATAGTCGGGTGCGACGCATAAAAGAAGTTAAGAATGGGAAATTACAAATCAAGGCTTTCACTTGCATGCGCTGCTATCGTGAGCACACTCAGATTGCTACCGTAATGATTGCCGCGCGCGTTTCATCCTCAAGCCAGCGGGTTACCGTGCACGTAAATTGGGTAAACAATTTTCCTCGCGAAGCAGGTTGAGCGAGAGATTTCAAGGATGAGGATTAGCAAGAGGAGATGAAAATGAAGTCCGTCAGGTAATATTTATAACTGGACGTTTACAAGTCTAAGTGCTGCGGAGTTGAGCTTATGCTTCAAGGTCGACAGTTTTTATTCCATCGCAGGCGAATCCAGTACCAGATTCGGCGGCTCTGCTTGCGTCTCAAATCTGCAAGCCAAATGCAACGTATATGTTCCTGATTTGCGACGGAAGAGCTTTGCGAGCCATGTTTCAATTGGCAACATACTTACTCGGTGCACATCGGTTGGGATCGTAGATGTTTTCATTTTGGCACGTGGGTTGCTGAACTTAAAGTATGGGAGAACACACTTTTTCATGGATGAATTTGTGAGCAAAGGACAACGCTGCCGCGCTACGCGTAACATCATTGCACCTCAAGGGCTGGTGAAGGCGCAAACAGAAGGCACTATTGAGTTTGAAACAGACAACCTCGGCCGCCGCCTAATAAGAGTCCACTGGGATGTCAGCTTCTGGATGTACGTGTTTTCAGATGAGATCGAGTTAGTGGACTCGGGCGAGAGCTGATGAAAAAGATACCCGATGGTAAAGGAATACGAAAATAAGAGGAGTTAACGAATGGCGGAAAGGAAGCCAATCACACACGCGGAGGGGCGGAAGGCACAATCCGGCGCCGGCCCCAAGCCGGTTGTGCTGGTGACCGGCAGCACCGGATTGATCGGCTCGAAGATTGTCGAGGCGTTCGCGGGCAACTACCGAGTTGTGGGGTTGGACGTGAAGCCACCGAAGGAGAAGGTAGCAGGGACCGATCACATCGAGTGTGACGTGACCCAAGATCAAAGCATCATCCAAGCGCTGGCTACCGTACGGGAGCGATATTCGGATAGTCTGGCGAGCGTAATTCACCTGGCAGCCTACTACGATTTTTCAGGGGAACCGAGTTCGCTCTACCGCACGCTTACGGTCGAGGGTACGCGACGCTTGCTGCGGGCGCTGCAGCAATTCAAAGTCGAGCAGTTCGTCTTCTCCAGCACATTGCTCGTTATGAAGCCGGTGGATGAAGATGAAGTCATCACCGAACGGTCGGTCACCGAGAGCGTGGAAGAAACGTGGGACTATCCGCGTTCGAAAATTGAGGCGGAGGGGGCCATACGGCAGGAGCGTGGGGCAATTCCGACTGTGATTCTACGTATCGCCGGGGTGTATGATGACAACTGCCACTCGATCCCGATTGCTCAGCAAATCTCCCGCATTTACGAGAAGAGACTGGAGAGTTACTTCTTTCCAGGCGACGCAAGTCACGGCCAGGCGTTCGTTCACTTGGACGACCTCGTGGATTGCTTCGGCAGTGTGGTGGGACTCCGGCGTGCGCTTGGGGCGCATGAGCTCTTCCTGATCGCCGAGCCGGACGTGATGAGTTACGCCGAGTTACAAGACCGAATGGGCGAGCTGCTTCATGGACAGGAATGGCCGACGATCCGCATTCCTAAAGTAATCGCCAAGACAGGCGCGTGGGTCCAAGAGAAGATGGCTGGCGAAGATGAGGTTTTCATCAAACCCTGGATGGTTGACCTTGCCGATACGCATTATCCGGTGGAGATAGCACGGGCACGGCAAGTACTCGGTTGGGAACCTCAACACCTGCTCCGCAATACGCTTAACCGAATGATTGGCGACCTTAAGACAAACCCACGGCAGTGGTACGAAAAAAACAAACTCGATTGGCCCGAAGATGAGCCGGATAAAGCAGCGAAAAAGTGAGCTTCCAAAACGTATGAAGACGTGCAGTCACGCTCGTCTGCGCACGAGGACCGCAGTCGCATGGAAGAAAACGTAAAAACCATTCCCGATCTCAATGTTGCTGCTCCACCCTGGAACTACAATCCTTCGTCCTGGAAAGAGCGGCTGCCGATCTGCATCCTCGCAGCGGTAGCCTTCTTGATTGCCGCATACATGGGGCTCTATCAATGGCGCTTGATTAGCGACGTGTGGGATCCGGTCTTCGGCCAACAATCGAAGCAGGTGCTCGACTCAACGGTCTCTGAACGCATGCGCCGTTGGTTTCTCGTGCCCGATGCGGCTTTCGGCGCGCTCGCTTATCTCGGTGACGTGATATTCGGATTGGCCGGCTCGACGCGGCGCTGGCAATACCGGCCATGGATGGTGCTGCTCTTCGGACTGGACGTCATTCCAGTCGGCATCGTGAGCGCGGTTTTGGTTGTGCTGCAAGGCGCCGTGGTCGGAGCGTGGTGTTTTCTCTGCCTGGTGACGGCGGTGATCTCGCTCGCCTTAGTGGTGCTGGCTTACGATGAGGTTTGGTCAACCATGCTCTATCTGGGCCGGGTGTGGCGAAAGACGCGCAGTGCCATATTGCTGTGGAACATTTTTTGGGGAAGGCCTTCCGGCTTCGCCGAAAAAGTGGCGCTCGTCAAAGCGGAGAGACGCTGATGTGGGCGCGAGTCATTGAAGTAATGCTGGGATGCTGGCTCACTCTGAGCCCATTCATTTTCCGCCACCCTCCGCAACAGACCGCGTGGTGGACGAACGATCTACTCTCGGCACTCCTTGTGATTACGCTCGCGCTGCTTTCTTTCTGGCGCCCCATGGAACGTGCTCACCTGGCTTTGACCGGAGTAGGACTCTGGTTGATCAGCTTCGCCTTTCTCAGCGCACCCCACCCCACGCCTCCTGCTTTGCAGAACGATCTGGTGGCCGGACTGCTCCTCCTGATGTTTGCCATCGTCCCAAATGAAGCCACCCTTCCCCCGAGGCTATGGAGAGAGTTTTACAAGCTGGAGATAACCCGAGAACAAGAACATTAATCGATTAGAATCGGGAATTCAGCGCAACGTTAATGCGGTTCACTTCTATTGCGCCTCTATGAGCTTTGATCAAGGAGTTTTTATGCGCAGAACCGCCCTTCTCGCATGCTTTCACATCTTAATTCCTAACGCTCCCCGCTCCATTCTGCTCTCATCGGTCTGTGAATACACACCCGAGAACGAACTCTAGCCCCAGCCTCCCTTAAAAAACGGGTTTGGCGGGTGTATCGACCTCTCCGTTTTCAGATCGTGGAAAATAGTGGCGCTTGTGACTCTTTCGACCTCCGGCTGCAAATTTATCCCGAGTTCCTCGATGCCGCGATCAGCGACTACCCTCTCGCCAGCAGCAATCAGCACAAACTCCATACCTGCATAATCGAGAAAGTCCGGGGGGTCGGCCTCGCAGAAGCGCCGGCCGCCAAATTTTTCCCGTAACCGTTTAGGAAGATCTGCCGGCTGCTGCAAATCCGTGGCAAACCCAGAGCCTTGTTCGGGATTTTTGATGCTGATGATGTAACTTGCCTGATCTTCAAGTGTGAATGCGGCCTGTGCGCCCCCACTAGCTTTAGGAAGCTCCAAAACATATGCGAAATGTGTATGGTCGTCATGGCGGATTATGCGGTAAACACCTTCTCCGACAGGTCGCAATGCTGGAAGATGGCTCTCCCCGCTTATCTTTCTCTGGTGAGCTTTTGGAGCGAGTCGATCCTCGACGCGCTTCGGTTCGCCACTTACCGCATCAACAAAGCCCGAAGTCCTGTCAATTTCACTTTCCTGGGAAAAGCTCCTACGTCCGATGACGAGTAACCTGTAGCGCTGTGGTTCCTCAGGGGCCAAAACAACAAACATCCTCTGCGCCTCTTCCAGTTTCTCGGCAGCTTCTTCTACTTCAGCCCGAAAGAAAAAATAGACGTTGCCACTTTCGAGCACGTCGACTCTTTTTGAAAGCATTTGTACCTCACTGATCGCCGAGTTCTTCGGCTCTCCAGTGCCCATTGGTAATTATGATTCACCCCCCTCAGTGGTAGTGAGGAACGCAACTAAGGTGCCAAACAGTGGCGATTTAGTTGCTGCTATGGGAAGCCGTTTCCTTCGGTATAGCCTCCGGGTTTGGCTCGGCCTGTACGCTGGAAATTTAGCGAAGCCCAGGCTATCGTGATGTTTGGGATACGGGAACACACAACCACCAATTTCGGCCTGTACATTTGGCATTCCCCGCAACTCTGGCTTATTTACCGAATCCGGACATGATGGGTATGTCGACAATTTGATTCACAGGTCGAAGAAAGTACATAAAAAACTGCACTATTAGACAGTTCAGAAGCGTCTCATTTTCGGCTATGAAGAAAGCCCGGTTTTCTCGTTTTCCGGACAGAAAGACTCCTACTCATTTTCTCCTTCCCATGAATGCTCGACGAGCGATGAGGTTTTCCCCTAGCGGGGCCTGCAGCGCAGGAAAGACTCTGCTGCGCGAATCTTTTTCTCCGTAAGCAAGAATACAAAACGAGCTGGAACGCTGATTGCTCCTTATAATATGAGAGAATCTGTTCGTTTTTGCGGCCTTGAGTATTTGTCACATGATAATAACGAGGAGGTGCCATGCCGGAGAAAAAAACTGTCGAGAAAGCCAAGAGGGCTAGGCGGGAAGGAAAGGCGCCGAGCACACAAGCAGGCGAGTTCGTGCGCGAGGAAGTGCATCACGTAAGGGAAGGCAAACATGGCGCTCGATCCACGAAACAAGCGATTGCGATCGGCTTAT
>JBBDNJ010000163.1:0-23160 GCA_040877705.1 Binatia bacterium
CGTCATAGGTATTTAACGAATTTGAATTTTCTCACTAGAACGAAATCACCCTGGGCTTGAGGTCTGAAACCATTGAACGAAGTTTTGAATGGTTCGACTGGAAACGGTTGAATCGTTGGAACGACTGGAACATTGGAACAGATCAAGACTTTGAACTGTTGAACTTTTGAACCATTGAACGATAAGCTGTGCAAATCTGCCGCTTCAGGAGGACTCCCATGCGTTATGAACTGTACTATCAACCATCCATCCAGGGCCGCGGCGAGTTCATTCGCCTTGCACTGGAAGAGGCCGGTGCCGATTACGTCGACGTTGCGCGCGATCCAAAGTTCGGCCGTCCGGGGATCATGAAGTTTCTTGAAGACCCGTCTTTGGAACATCCACCGTTTGCCCCGCCGTTTTTACACGCCGGCAAGCTCCTGATCTCGCAGACAGCCAACATTCTCCAGTTCCTCGCGCCACGGCTGGATCTGGTGCCGAAAAGCGAAGTAGGCCGGCTCTGGGCGCATCAGCTGCAACTGACCATTGCCGATTGGCTGCATGAAGCCCACGACACCCATCACCCGCTCGGGAACGCTCTTTACTACGAGGAGCAAACCGCCGAGGCGAAAAAGCGTGCCGGGATTTTCAAATCGAATCGAATGCCGAAGTTTCTCGGCTACTTTGAAAGAATCCTCAAGAGCCATTCCAAGGGTAGCGGCTTCATCTTCGGCAAGAGGATTTCCTATATTGATCTATCATTGCTCCAGATGATTGAGGGATTGCGTTACGCTTTTCCCCGGACAATGGCGGGACTCGAACCGCAGTATCCGCGATTGATAAGCTTACATGATCGCGTCATAGCGCGTCCCCGAATCGCCGCGTATTTGTCCTCACCGCGGCGACTGCCCTTCAACGAACAAGGCATCTTTCGTCACTATCCGGAGTTGGAAGATTAGTGGGAAAAAACATTGGCGTGTTGAACGATCAAACCGTGACGGAGTAGGGATCATGGTCACCCCTGTCAACACTTCACTTGCGTCCTTGCGGACGAAAATGCATGACTCGGAGTCAGTGTGGGTCGCTAGCTAGTCTCTTAAACATCGAAGATGATCCGCGCATGCCATAATCCGTCTTCTTCCCAGACTTTGAAATCATGATAGGTCACGCCTTTAATCTCGGTATAAAAAGCGTGGCGCGCAAGGTCCAGTTTTTCTCCACGAATTCTGCCATCGACTCGCTCCCTTGAGATCTGATCGACGGCGCAACTCTTGGCGATGAGGCCATCGATATTGAACCGCGCGAGCAGCTCGCACAACCATGCGTGGAGCAGTTCCTCTGGTCCGTTGCCGGCTGCCGAAACGACAATTTCATCGTGCACCTCGACCTTTTGACAATCGGCAATCAGCGCGAACAACGCGTCGCCTGAAGCGGCAAAAAGAGCTGGAAGATCAACTGCAGTGATTTCGCATCCAAGATCCGCCGTATGTTCGATTTCTTTGATACTGGCCGGCGGCTCAGCCATGAGCGGATTCTATAATGTCGCGTTCGACGATCATGGGCACCATGGCATCACGGATGACCTTGTCGCTCACCTCGCCAAACCGCTCTTTGAAACGGTCGAGGGGAATAACCGCTTTGGCCATTGCACGATGGCCGCCGGCGCTGCCGATATCGTCATAAAGCTTCTTCATAATTTCACCGGCGCTTTTGACATAGCCGACGTTGCGCACCGAAATGACCACCCGGTCATTGACCAGTCCCGAAACCACGCCCCATTCGACGCCTTCGATCTGCAGGCAAAACTCGGCCATCTGCGAAATCACATCTTCGCGATTTATCTCCCCCATATGGATGACGGCTACGCCGTTGTCTAGCTGCAATCGGCTCAGCGCCCGCCCCAGCGCTTCTAAATCCTCGCGCGGCAAGGCCGGCCGCTCGATGCGCGCGATCATCGCCTTATTGGCAAATGGATAGAGATAGGTAAATGCGCTAAGGTCGGCGAGATTGCTGCCCCGCTCCAAGAATAGGGTGTCGGTCTTAATACCGTAGAGCAACGCGGTCGCCAATCGTTGGGATGGTTCGATGCCGGCCGCGCGGATATATTCGGTGAAGATGGTAGCGGTCGCACCGTAAGGGGTTCGAAGATCGGTAAAGCGAGCTTTGAAGTTAGCTCTTTTGGGATGATGATCGACCACTAAATCGACTCTTCCCAGCGACTTGTCAAAATAAGGTGGTTGTACGTCGACCAGAGCGAGTTTTGCTCCATCCTTGTGCAAATCGTCGTAGGTAATCCGGTCGATCTGGATATCCAGCAGACGGATCATCGCAATGTTCTCAGGCCGGGTAACCCCGCCGAAGGTCACGATCGGTGTGGTTGCGCGATTTCTTCCCAAGAGCTCCCGCAGAGCCAAAGCGCTGCCGATAGCGTCTGGGTCGGGATCATGCTGCAACAAAATATGAACTTTCTCTTCGCCTAAAAGTGACCGAATGTTTTGCACCTTTTTCCGGTTTTGAGTGTCCAAAAGATGCGCGGCCCAAAACTCCTCAAAAGTAGTGGTGAGCTGAAGCTGCCTCAGGAGTGGATCGTCCGGGTCTTTTTTGCCATTTTTCTCGTGAGTGAGCGAGACGATGGCGAGCCCCTTGTCTAGATTTCGCAGCAGGCGGCAGAGACGATCCTGAGAGTCAGCCTCACGAAGAAAAATAATCGCGTGGTCGACGTAATGCAATTTGAGCTTCTTGTAGGTCTCCTCTTTAAGAAGATCCCCATGCGACACCTTACCCCCCAGACGTTTGATCCGCCGCGCTACAGCCTCGTCTTGAACTAAAAAACGGATTTCTCCGTGTTCGATCGCAATATTGCGCATAAACTGAAATAAAAAGTCGTCCTCGCAGATGGCTAGGTATTGCATGGAATTGTCCCTGCGAAGGGAATTATCGAGGAAGCTTGCAGCCGTCAAGGCTCGAAGTATACAGGGTCGTTAACACGGCCCGGAGTTTAGCACCTAGCGATGGCCAAATCCATAGCTCTCTATGGGACTAGGAAATGTTAAGTAGAAAGCAAGATCTGGATGATTCACACGATAACAAGAGGCTTCGGCTGCCGAGATTTGCGGCAAGAGCGGGAGGCGTAAATTCTCCCGCGAAACGAACGGATGGCATGCTGGAGCAGCGCCAGCGAAAATTAAATTAAGTCGCCACGTGTGGAGCTTATCGTAAGGTTAATCTGCGGCGGCGTCGATCGGTGGCAAACCGGCACGCTCAATCAGCTTTCTTTTTAGCCACAATAAGAGTCGTTCCCGGCAGTGTTTTTGGAATATCGCCGTGGGTCTCGATGACTTTGAATCCCGCCTCTTTCAGCCATTCAGAATATTGCGAGAGCGTCCAGCATTCTCCCTCGGGAGTATGCGTCAGGGTGTAAACTGAAAAGCGCAAGGCGAAAGTCGGTCCGGTGCGCTCTTCGTTGGGCACGAAGTCGTTGACGACAAAGTAGCCGCCGGGTTTCAATGCGCTGTATGCCTTGGCGAACAGCTCCTGGTTTCCGATCGGCGATTCGAAGCGGCAAAAATTGCTGGCAATAACCAGGTCGTAAGCGTCGGTTTCGATGGCGGCGGAGTGATGCTCGCCGTCAACGAAGCGGATTTTGCCTTCCAAGCCGCGCTCTTTATTGAGCTTCTTGGCAACTGCATTGACGTTGGGCCAGTCCAGCTGCGTCACCTGTGCTGCAGGATCGCGGGATAAAATCGTCATTCCGAAAATACTCGAGCCGCCGGCGATATCCAGAACCCGAATCCCGTCCCGTTCCGTGCCTATCTTCAGTAGATCGCAGAGCGTTTTCGCAGCCGGCTCGGCGATGACGATGATTCCCTGAACGAGCTTCTCCCACACCTGAAGCTCGGCGCCGGTGTCCATGCGGCTCAACGGCTTTCCGGTCTTGAGAGATTCTTTCAAATTGGCCATACCGTCCCACAGCGCTAACGCGACATGTCGAAAATCGCCGGCGTAAGAAGGTTTACCTCGGACCAAAAAGGCTTCGCTGACCGGCGCAAGAGAATAGCGGCCATCTCGCTTCTCAACCAGCGCCAACGCGAGCAAACTGTCGAGCACGATGCGCGTGGCTCGAGGATCGGTTCCGGCTTCGCGGGCGATCTCGTCCGCCATGCGAAATCCCTTGCCGATCAAGGTAAAGAAATCGTACTCGATGCACGCGTCGAGAATTTGGCTATTGGCGAAATCACCCAATATCCGCATCAATGGCCGCGGTGAAAGATCGCGTCGCGTCATGCTGGGTCCGGACATAATGCTATACTTTGTACAGCCCTTCCTTCGTAATAGACTGGTAAACACCTTCAAAAAACCAGGCAAAGTAAGCGGTGCCCATGCGCAGGCAATACTCCAGGTTGAAGCCCGGCCGCGTATCCGCGCGTCCTTCTTCGAGGATCTTTTTCAAAACCGTCCAGTCGAGCTCAGCATGGGCCATCACGCCTTCGTGTTCCTCCAGGTCGGCTTGGGCGTGCATTCGGAAATAGACGATTTTTTCCTCGGGGATTTTGTAGGTTTTGCGCAAAGCGCCGCCGAAAAACTTGGCCCAATGGCCGACGGCTTCTTCAACACAGAAAGAAGCCCACCATTCTACCATGGTGCCCTCGTAGAGCACGCCTCGATAGTATTCGAGAAACGCCCGGCACTCGGCGAGCATCTCGTACTCGATCATCTCGTCGTTGGCCAGACCGAAGTTTCTGCCCTGTTCGAGAACGATTTGGATGTGGCCCGGCGGCGTCGGGTGGATCATTTCGTCCGCGACGTGATTCGCAAAGTGTTTTTGCAGCTCCGGGTGGCGCTTGAAAAAAGGCAAATGGCGTTGATAGGCCACGCCGTGAAAGTTATTGATTTCGGCGACAAAACCGTACCAGTTCTGCCAGAATACTTTGATCGCTTCCATCGGCAGTGTACCGTCGGCCATGTCCGTGTGAAAGCGGCCCTTAAAGAGCCAGCGATCCGCCAGCTCCATCAAATACTTTTTCAAGTCCGCAACCACCGCATCGGCGTCCTCCGGCGACAGTCGCTTTCCCGAATAATCTTTACTTCCTAGTCCTGACATACTTGTTCTCCATTGGGTTCAATTGGGTTCAATAGATCGCGCCTGGATTCAAGATATTATTAGGATCCACCACTTGTTTGATCTCTTTGACGAGGTCGTACAAGTTCGTCAGCCGCTGATACGGCAATGGACCTTTGGTGCCGAGGGTCGGCGCGGTCCATACGACGCCGCGCTGATTGCTGAACTCTTGCACCATGCCCATCCATTTTCGCAGCTTGCCGACGTCGTCTTCGTCGTACGGATTATAGAAAACAAAATATTCTTCTTTGATCGCCAAATCGCGCGTCACGTAGCTATCGTGCTGCGGCGAGTGGCCGGCATCCCAGAGACCGCACTCCCGTTTGGCCGCTTCGTCGAGATCGTACATCTCTTGCAAGAACGTGAGCGGATACATCTTGGAAGTGACCGCGAACATTCCGGAGTGGCGCACGACCACTCCACACCAGCCGTCCGGCCCCATGATGTGATAATCCGGCCAGCCGCGCAGCCCGTGCTCCTGCGCCCTGGCGCCCATGGCTTTTTCGGCGATCTCGGGCACGTCGATGCCGCCCGCGCTCTGGTAAATACGCCGCATTCTTTTTTCTTTGAATGCGAGTTCCTCTTGATCGCGCGCCATCAGCACGGTCTTCAAAAAGAACCAGGCGTCATCCGGAATTTTACTCTTGTCATAGAGACCCTCTTCCATTGGCCAGTGATATTGCCAGCGGTCGGTAAAATGGATATCGTACACCACTTCGCCTTTGACGAGCTCCATGAGCGTGTCCTGCACGTGCCGCAGCTGGTCGCGCCGAAAAGTGTAACAGTAATCGTGCAGCCACTCCCGCTTTCCCTCGATCGCGCGCAAACATACCTTGCTGATCATGCCCATCGAACCGGCGGCAAGAGTGAAGAGACCCAGTAAATCCGGCAGATGAATCCATTTTTGGAATGGACCAAAGGTCGTTCCCTGATTCGCCAATGCTCCAAGGCGAATGGTTTCGCCGTTGGCAAGGATGACCTCCAATCCGAGGACCATATCGGCGATCCAACCATAACGGGTCATGCCATAGCCGATACCGCCTTTATTGATCATCGCGCCGATGACCACCGCCGGACCATAGGTTCCGAAGTTGGGGAGTATCAGGCCATGCTGCCTCAGCGCGTGATGAATCGCATACACGCTGGCGCCGCCCTCGGCGATGACGTACTGCATTGTCGGGTTCACTTCGAGAATCTTGTCCATGCCGAGCATGTCGAGCAGGATACCGCCCTTGAGCGGGGAACTGATGCCCATTCCAACCCCGCCTTTGGCGACGATGGGAACTTTGTGTTCATTGGCAAAGCTGAGGATCTTTGACAGCGCGTGGTTGCCTTGGGCGTCCGACTCGACCCGCACGATCACGTCGGGCAGCGCCCGGTATGCGCCGTAAGCCAGCGTATGCTGATAATTGATCTTGTCGATGGGGTTGGTCGAGACCAACCGCGGCCCGACGATCTCTTTAAGCTTATCAACGATCTCATCGAGAGTAGCCATGGGTCTATTTCTCTAGGCAAATGAATAAAGGGAAAATGGCACGACCGCGAGGGCTAGGATTCAGGAGCCAGATTAGCAAACGAAACGGTTTCTAAATAGCGACTTTTGACTACTGGATTCACTTATGACAGCCCTTCTAGAGTTGAAGATGGCTGCCCCCCGTGATCAGGATATGACTGCCCGTCAGCATGTTGGCTTCGCTGCCGGCTAAAAAAGCAATGGCGCCGGCCACGTCCTCCGGATAGAGATGCTTTTTTAGCGGCCGGGTTTCCCGAACCCTCTCTCTAAAGGCCTCAGGCATGATCATTGAAGCGTCGGTAAGCGTGAAGGCCGGCGTGACTACGTTCACATTGATTCCCAGAGGTCCCAATTCTATAGCCATGGTATTGGCCATGGACTCCAGCGCCGATTTCGCCGCTGCATACGCGCCCATTCTTGGCAGCGGCTGCTGCGCCAGGCGCGTGCTCACGATAATGATCTTACCGGATTTTTTTTCAGTCATCTGCGGCAGACAAGCCTGGACGCAGTTATAGAACGCAGAAAGCTCATGCTCGACGGCTCGATGAAGACTCTCCCAGGATAACTCGTGAAGCTGGCCCACCTCGAAAGGAAAATAAGCGTTGTTGACCAGCACATCGACTGCCGAGAACTTCTCCCGGGCAGCTTCGATCATGGAAGCGACTTGATCTTGCCGCGTTACATCGGCTTGAAAAACCATGCCACGGCCGCCTGAGTCCTCGATTTCGTTAAGAACTTTTTGCGCGGCGGCCTTATTTTGATGATAATTGATGACCACCGAGGCGCCGGATTGCGCCAACCGCTTAGCGGCGGCGGCGCCTATGCCGCGGCTAGCGCCGGTGACGAGAACAACTTTCGCCTGGAGTTGCCGGAGTGTTTCTTGTTCGGGCATGGATCTACGATCGCTGGTTAGATGGCCACGGCATCTTCCGCGGCTCCTTTTTCGTACTTCGCAGCGTTGTTCTTGAAGGAAAGAAATTTCATTTTCACGTAAGGAGAGCTGTATCCGGTCAAGATCCGCTCGACTCGCCCCGGTTTACTGTAAAAAGACTGGAAAGCCCAGCCGGTGAGTTCGCCAAGCTGCTGTCGAGTGAGATGTTTGGTGGGCATCACGCAATGCTCCAGGTCGTACAAGCTTAGATTATCGATCTCGATGAGGTTATCTTTCACCGCCTTCTTATAAACGGGCGATCCCGGGATCGGATTGAGCAATTGAATCATGACGATATCCGGATCGATTTCGTCTACCGCCCTGGCGCGCTGTCGAATCTTCGCTTCGTCGTCTTCCCAAAAACCGTTCAAATAGGTGGAGATCGTCGAGATATCGTTTTTACGCAGGAATTGAATGAGGTCCTTCAGCTCCTTGACCCCGACTTTCATCGGACCCTTGCGCGCCTCGGCGATTTCTTCGTCGGTTCCACCGTCGATACCGATCAACACCTGGTACAGACCGGCTTTTCTTAACCGAGGGACCAGATCGGCGTCCCGGATCAGGTTCTGCGCTCGGCTGAGCATGAACCAGCTCATGTCCAATTTTTTCTTTTCAAGCTCCTCGACCATGTCGACCATTTTCTGCCGGTCGGAATTGAAATCGTCGTCCATGAAAGTAAGCGCTTTGACGCCGTACTTTTTGTTGAGCAGTTCCATTTCCTCGGCCACTCTCTTACCGCCCTTGGTCCGGTGCGAACTGAAATCGCGGGGATTACGCGGGTCGACGAGCCACCACTCATAGCAGAAGTGGCAAGCGCCCTCGCATCCTCGCGAAGTCACCGTTTCATTGTAGTTGGGAATGACTGAATACCCATAATATCGGTCCATTGGAAAAAGGTCGTACGCCGGCAACGGCAGCTCATCTAAATTCGCGATCAGTGCGCGTGGCGGATTGAGAACGACTTCACCATCCCGGCGATGGGTCAACCCTTTAATCTCTCCGAAGGCCGGAGAGGACCTCTTCAATTCTTCCAACAATTCGCACAGCGTATACTCATTGTCACCGAAAACCCCGACGATGGCGAAATCCAATTGAGGATTATCGGCCATGGTTTTCTGCGGAATGGCGGTGTACATCAAACCCCCGCCAACAGTGATAACGTCAGGTGCGGCTTCCTTTATCCGCTCCATCGCCGCATGGAAGCGGTTGAGTTGCGCGGCTCCGCCCGCCGCCGCGATCATGTTGCCAAAGAACACGACGTCAGGACAGCGGCGTTTGATCTCTTCCAGCATTTCATTATCGTCGATACCCAGGGCGCGGCAGTCGAGCGCCTCGACATCAGCGGCTTGGTTCTCCCGAACAAACGCAGCAAGCTGCGCGTGCAGCGAATTGACTGCCAAGTGGCGATCACCCCAGGGCGCCCAATTACCCATAGGGGGTGTAATAAATAGGAGTTTCATGTGTGCTCCTGACCAGGAAGGATGATGAATGCCAAAATATTTAATACGTAAAGGATTGTCAAGTTTAACCGCGCAACTCGACAAGTTAGTCTGGATTATTCCGGCGCCTGAAAACGACCCGAGCGGGCGCAATACATAAGTATTGACAACATCCAACCCGTTTGTTACAGGTTCGCTTTGCTGGGAAGGTCTCACGGGGTATAAAAAACAGGAGGGAATTCATATGGCTGATCAAGCCGCAGAAGAGCAACTCTTAGACGTTAGCGTCGCCGAGGCATCTGCCGCCTATAAGTTTTATCTCAACAATGAAAAGAAGATTTTAGGCACCTCATCGGTCGTCATATTCCTAACGGCCTGGGAGTTGGTGGGAAATACTCTCGGCCTAATTAACCCGATGTTTATGAGCGCGCCGTCACTTGTCTTTAAGGCAGCCGTTGGTTTGTTTTCGTCAGGCGAGATTTATAACGATCTACGGGTCAGCGGCCTTGAGTTCGGCTGGGGCTATTTGCTCTCTGTGGTGGTCGGGGTTCCGTTTGGCATCGCGTGCGGTTGGTATAAAAGATTCGCGTATATTTTTGACCCGTTTATCAACGCCATGAATGCCACCCCCCGTGTCGCACTCTTGCCTCTGGTCATCATCTGGCTTGGGATCGGCATCTTGTCCAAAGTCGGCATTATATTTCTTGGCGCCGTTTTCCCGATTCTAATCAACGCCCGGGATGGTGTAAAAACCACTCCGTATAGTCTTTTGACCGCCGCAAGAAGCTTCGGCGCTTCAGAATGGCAGATTTTCAAGAGCGTCGTGCTACCTTCGACTCTGCCTTTCATTCTTACCGGGCTGAGGCTAGGAGTCGGTCGAGCTTTGATCGGTGTCATGGTCGGTGAGCTCTATGCTGCCACGGCGGGTATCGGCTTCATGATTACGGTTGCCGGAGCAACCTTCCAGACCGATAAGGTCTTTGTCGGCGTTCTGATCTTCGCAATTTCAGGCATGGTCGCCATGGAATTGTTGACTCGGCTTGAATCTCGTTTTGACAAGTGGCGTCCAAAGGTTGGAGCTATGGCTTAATCGGCTCAGCGTAATTCGCAAGAGTAGGCGGCTTCCGAACGAAAATATGGGAGCCGCCTACCAGAAGTCCGGGTAATTCTTCATCCAAACGCTCAGCTCACGACCTCAACCATCGGCTCTCTCCGCTGTTTCTCCCGACGTTACCTTAAACGCTTTCCCGCATCCTCCTTATTTCTGATCTGAAAGGACAATCTCATGAAGGGACTGGGCGGTATATTCCTATTCATTATCTTTATTGCGCTGATTTCCATCCGCCAGGTAATCTCACTTTACGTCGACTGGCTGTGGTTTCACGAAGTGGGTTACACTCAGGTTTTCACAACTGCCTTGTTCTTCAAAACTATTCTGGCTCTTTTCGGCGGCGGGCTCTTCGCGCTTTTGATCTATTTAAATGCCAGAATCGCAGCTCGGCCGATTAAAGGAACTCGCTTTATAGATCAAGAGAATTTCATCGAACTGCCAAGTCCGGAGCTCATCGATCCTGTGGTTAGACGATTGCTCCTTCCCGGAGCTCTACTCCTCGGGCTCTTTGCCGCTCCCCAGGCAGCCGGCCAATGGGAATCTTTTCTCTTGCTGCTAAACCCGACCTCCTTCGGCTTTCAAGACCCGCTGTATAATCGCGATGTTAGCTTCTTCGTTTTCCAACTGCCCGCCCTGTGGACGCTCTACCATTGGTTCATGACGGCTTTGGGACTTGCTCTTTTAGCAACCGCCGCCATTTACCTAATCTATCGTGGTATCCAGTATAGTCCACGCGGTCTTTTTATCTCGCCGCGCGCAAGAAGCCACCTGTTGGTGCTGATAGCGTCATTGCTCGCCGTCAAAGCCGGCGGCTATGTGTTAGATGCCTTCGACTTGCTCTACTCTGCCGGGGGTGCGGCCTTCGGCGCGGGGTACACCGACGTCTATGCCACTCTGCCCGCCTTACGAATCTTGACGGTGCTCGCACTGATCGCGGCGGCGCTATGCGCGACTCAGATAATTCGCCCGGGATTTCGCTATTTAATTGCCGGCGTAGCCGGATTGGTTTTGGTCCACATGGTCGGACTCAACATTTACCCTTCGCTGGTTCAGCGTTTTCGGGTCGTCCCCAACGAAGTGGATTCGGAAAGAATGTTTATCGAACGCAATATTCAATTCACTCGGATCGCCTATGGATTGGATAAGATTGAAAGTGAAGATTTTCCAGCCGACGAAACACTGACTCTGGCTGACCTCAAGCGCAACGACGCGACCATCAAAAACATCCGCTTGTGGGAACATCAACCGCTATTGGCGACGTATGCCCAATTGCAGGAAATACGGACCTATTACAAGTTCGTCGATGTCGACAACGATCGCTATATCATTGATGGCACCTATCGGCAGACTATGCTCTCTGCCCGTGAACTTTCCCATCAGCATCTGCCAAGCCGTATCTGGATAAACGAGCATTTAACCTACACACACGGTTATGGCGCCGTTTTCGGGCCCGTAAATCAAGTCACGCCGGAAGGACTGCCGGAATTTTTTATCAAAGATATTCCTCCGGTATCCGACAACGCGATCAAAATAAAAATCACGCGGCCGGAAATCTATTATGGCGAGCTCGCCAATGATTACGTGTTCGTCAAGACTGATGCGCAAGAGCTGGACTATGCCGCAGGCGACCAGAATATGTATACCGCTTACAGCGGCCAGGGCGGTGTATCCATCGGCTCCTTCTGGCGCAAGCTCCTTTTCTCGGCACATTTTGCCACACTACGGATTGCGCTTTCCCAAGATCTGACGCAGGAGAGCCGTATCCTTTATCAACGGCAAATTGAGCAGCGGGTTAAAAAAATTGCCCCCTTCATCACCTTCGATGGCGACCCTTACTTGGTGATTGCGCAAGGCGGCAGGCTGTTTTGGATAATTGACGGTTACACTACATCGAGTCGTTTTCCATATTCGGAGCCCATGCAACGGCAGGGCACCAACTATATTCGCAACTCGGTTAAGGCAGTGGTCGACGCCTACAATGGCACGGTGGATTTTTACATCAGCGATCCTGAAGATCCCATCGTTCAGTCCTATCAGAAAATATTTCCGGCACTTTTTAAGCCGATTGAAAAAATACCGGAAGATCTGCGCGCGCACATCCGCTACCCCCAGGACCTTTTTGCAATCCAAGCCCAGATGTACTCCACCTATCACATGCGCGATCCCCAGGTCTTTTATAATAAAGAAGATCTATTGAGCATCCCGCGCCAGACTGTGGGCGGTACCGAGCGGGAAATGGCGCCTTATTACACCATCATGCGTCTGCCGGGAGAGACCAAAGAAGAGTTCGTTCTGCTGCTGCCCTTCACACCTAACAAACGAGACAATATGCGCGCTTGGCTGGCGGCTCGTAGCGATCCACCGCACTATGGGAAACTCACGGCACTGGATTTTCCAAAAGCCAAACTGGTGTATGGTCCTAAGCAGATCGATGCGCGAATAGAACAAGACGCTTTTATCTCGCAGCAGTTAAGTCTCTGGAGACAAAGCGGACAGGTGATTCGAGGAAGCTTACTCGCTATTCCCATTGAAAAGTCTCTGCTCTACGTCCAGCCCCTCTATTTAGCCGCAGAAAAAGGCTCCCTGCCGGAGTTGAAGCGGGTATTTGTCGCCTTCGGCAACCAAATTGCCATGGAGGAGACGCTGGACCAATCCCTGCAACGAGTCTTTGGCGATAAAACACCTTCCGAGCCGGTTTTAACACCGACGGCGGTCAAAGAAGAGCCAGGGGACGGTAACCTGGTCCGTCGCGCGTTGGAGCATTTTTCACGTTCTCAAGAATTCTTGCGCCAAGGGAATTGGGCTGGGTACGGTGAAGAGCAGAAGAGACTTGAGAGCTTGTTGGGCAAAATGCAGCCAAGCCGTTAAAATCTGGTCAATGATGGAGTTGAGCGGTTAGTTCCAAAGCTTTTAGCGAAGTGGTAGTTTTGAGGCGGAGTCGAACCGATGGCGAACCGACCGAAACATATCCCGCCGCTGGAAAGAGTGCTGGACAGAATACGGAAACAAGAAACTACGCTCTGGGGAAAACTTTTTAACCTAGGTTATGTCTGGCTTGCACGGGTGGAGACGCACCCGGTGGTTAAAAACTATGGAAATTTCTCCTTTGGTGCCAGAGCAAAGAACACCACCTATCTCTCTGAACCGGCCATCGATTTAAATTTTCTCTTTGTCCTATCTCTAATTTTTCATCTGCTTCTATTACTCGTTCTAGCCCGGGTCAATATCTCTTCGCCTGTTGCGAGTCAAGAATCCCCAGTGGTTGTGCGTTTCGTCGATTCCGAACGACCTGCGGCGGAAACGGAAAAGGAGCCGGTCAAAAAAGAGTCGCAGCGAAGAGCGCAAGTTCCGACTCAGCGCCGTCTGGAGCCGCAACCGCGCTCTGCATCATTGACACCGAAAACAACCGAGCCCGCCGCAGTCGGCGCGCCTGCACCGCTGCCTATCCTGGAATCACCAACTGTAACGTCCCTGCCCGGCCCTAAAATTTTGGCTGACGCTTCTAGCGACAAGGCCGGCAGAGTTGCCGCACAGCCAGTGGAATCGCTGGTTCAACTACCTACACGTTCGGTAGAGTCGGCAGGGCAGCCTTCAGCGTCGACTAAGACAGACAACCTCCCCGGAATCAGTAAGGAATCGGGCTCCCAACTTCCGGCGGCTCTTCAAAGAGGAGATCCGCAGCCGGCAAACCGTTCGGTGAGTCAGCCGCAGGGTTCTGCGATCTCTAGTCCCGACTTTGCGCCTTATTTAAAGATGATCGAAACTAGAGTCAAATCCGTTTGGAAATATCCCCCAGGGCTGACAGGCATTCACAGACTCAATATCGTTTTCGTATTGGACAAATCGGGAAATCTCATGAGAGCTGAAATTGTTGACACCAGCGATCCCCGCCTCAATACCAGTGCTGTCCAGGCCATAAGAATGGCCGCGCCGTTTCCGCCGATTCCAGCGACTCTAAAAGAACTCGCCGGCGAACCCCTGCGCGTCAGATTCAACATCGATTTCGGCATCAAATAGCCGTTACGGACCGCATAGCTTCTCACTGTCAGCGAGAGAACGGACGGGTAAATTCTCACGCTGAAGAACCTCACAATCGATCTCGTTAATCTCGTCTTTAGCGTGTTTTATTGCTATACAATCCCGATGACCGGTCAACGCCGACAACTCGCAATACGGGGGATTATTTTCGTCGTTCTGGTCGCCCTCCTTTTTCTATTCAGCCGTTATGTTCCCCAACCTTTTTCGGAAGGAGCCTTTGACGATTTCGAGGGAATCTATTCGAGCCGCGACAAACTGGGCAAATTTCTCGATTCAATGGGGCCCTACTCACCGGCAGTTTTTATTCTATTCCAGGTCTTGCAAGTGATCGCCGCTCCTTTTCCAGGAGAATTGACAGGTGTGGCGGGGGGCTATGTCTACGGGGAAACATTGGGTTTCATTCTGTCAACCATCGGACTTACCCTCGGCTCCTGGGTGGCTTTTGAGTTGGCGAGCATTTTAGGCAGGCCTTTCGTCGAACGATTTGTCAAGCAAGATGTCTTGCACAGGTTTGACTTTCTAACCACCAATACCGGGGTGACGATCTGTTTCCTTTTGTTTTTGTTTCCCGGATTTCCGAAGGACTATTTATGTTATCTCTTGGGCCTAAGTCGCCTGAAGCTGACCACTTTTCTGATCGTTACGATCGTCGGAAGGATACCCGGCACCTATTTTCTTACCATGCAAGGCGCAAGCATCCGTAATCAGGAGTACTACACCGCAATTGTTTTCGCCGTGGTTGCCGCTGTGATCTTGCTGGTCGCCTATCTTTATCGCGGCCAGATTTTCCACTGGATCAAGCGACGTCATGAACGCTGAAAATCGTACCCACCGCGCTTGCGATAACTGTCTGCAGTGTTTGGGTCGGCTCAACTAAAACGGAATTTCTCGTGTGAGGAAATAAACAATCGGCGCAATGATAATCCGATACCAAGCGAACGGAACCAGCGTCCAGCGATTCAGTAAGAGTAAAAATGTCTTTACAGCCACTAAAGCGACAACGAAAGAAACGCCGAAACCGATTAAAAATTGCGTCGTCTCCTGCGCCGTGAAAAGGTTGCCCATTTTCACGACTTCATAGCAGACAGCGGCAAGCATAACCGGGACCGCGATTAAGAACGAAAATTCCGCCGCTCCTTTGCGATCAAGTCCTAACAGCATGCCGCCGACGATAGTTGCGGCGGATCTCGAAGTTCCCGGCCACAAGGCGAGAACCTGAAACAGACCGACTCCAATGGCTTGGGCAGCTGTCAGGCTTTCAAGGGGACGGGAGGGTTTTTGCCGAAGGAAACGTTCGGCGATGAGCATCGCTACGCCGCCGGCTGCCAACGCCCAACTGACCGCCGCGGGCGTGAAAAGATGGCTCTTGATAAAATTTCGCGCGAGATAACCGACAATCAGCGCCGGCAGTATCGCCAAAACAATCCGCCAGAGTCCGCTCCGACCTGCTAAGTTGGAAAGAGGGCACCGAATCGCATTCGCGCCGAAGGGGATCAAGTCGAGGAATCGCCGCCAGTAGAGCAATGCTACCGCCAATATCGCGCCGAATTGAATGGCAACTTGAAAACTTGCCTCCTTTTCCCCGACAAAGCCGAGAAGATGACCGGCGACAATGAGATGACCGGTCGATGACACCGGAATAAACTCGGTAAGCCCTTCGATGACACCCAAAATCAAAGCAATTTCCCAACGTTCCATGTGTGCCTTTTACTCAGATTATTGCATACACTCTGACCAGATTCACATCACCGCGGGTAGCTGATCACAAGCTTGCGGAAAAACGCCCATCTTCGACCCGTCCTGACGGGCAATCTTGGATTATACCAGGCGAGGCGGACGTTGAGTTGATCATCGATTCGACAGCAACACATACTCATCGACGCTTGTCAGCTTTCGCGGCGAGGCGCCGATCTCTTTTTCCATGCGAGCGAGATTTTTTTGTTTTACAATAATCAATAATTGCGTCTCGTTCTGGTTCCACACTTCACGAAACTCGTTGAAATCAAAAAGCGCCTTCCCCCAACGAGTATCGGGCCAAGCACGATTAGTAACCGCGTAAAAATTTCCTAAGACGGTTTTTTTCTTATTCGCATGAGTCACTATCCAGACCGGTCGATCGACGCGGAGATAAAAGGGCATTCCCGTAAGGTAAGTATCGAAGAATACGACTTGTACGTCCGCGTCGATTCGACTCGCAACAGTCTCCAAAATTTCGCTCGCGGACCGATCGCGAGAAACCGCTACCATCATCTGTGCCATGAAAGCGAGAAAAAAAACGATACCCATTGAGTGAATGATATAAACCTTTGACTGGTCTTTCCAAAAATCAGTGGTTCTAGTCATAGCAAGGACAACTGCAATCACACTGCAAAAAATCCCATAAGCACAAAGATACCAAGCGATCGGACTTACATGCTCGCGAATCTGGCTCGGCAGAATTGCCGGCCACATCAATCCCGCGAGCAGGTACAAAACATTTAAGCTTTGCACGCCCCAAAGAAGGGCCAGCGGTCGTTTGATATTGTATTCCCGATTGTGAAACAGACCAACCAGGGCTGTCGCCGTCAAGATCGATAACGCAGGAAAGATCGGTAAAATATAGTGCGGCAGCTTCGAGCTTGAAACCGAGAAAAAAACCATCGGCAAAAGGGTCCATAAAACGACAAAAATAGTTTTATCATCCATGGATCCCTTCCAATGACGCTTGACCACCATCGGTAGAAGAGGGCTCCAGGGTAAAAACCCGACGAAAAGCACTCCTAAAAAAAAGTACCAGGGCTGCGCTCGGTCAAAGTCCGTGCTGCTAAAACGGCCGAAGTGTTCGTCCCATAAATAATAGCGAAGAAAACCGGTGTTGCGCGCATCGACCATAAGATACCAAGGAGTCACGATGGCGAAGTAGAGCAATGCTCCAGGGATAAGATAAATTCTGCGTAAAATCGGCCATTGCTTGGTCAACAACAAATAGAAAAAAATTATCAGGCCCGGGATGACCAGTCCGATAAGCCCTTTGATAAGAGTCCCCGCCCCGAGCGCCGTATACATCAACAGGCAATATATCTTTCGTCGAATTCCCGCGTCTGTATGCGCCGCTTCGTAGAACGAGCAGAGCGCCAGCGTGATACAGAAGGTTAAGCTCATGTCGAAGATGACGACTCGAGATAGAATGAAGAATTCTATGGCGCTCATTAAAATCAGCCCGCTCCATAACGCTTCCCATGGCCCCCAGCGGGTGCGCGCAAAACGATAGACAAGCGCGAAACAACCCACCGCAGCCAATGCCGAAGGTAATCGAGCTGCCCACTCGGTAATACCGAACACTTTGTAGGAGATCGCAATTAGCCAATAAAAAAACATCGGCTTGTCGAGCACCGGAAAGAAGTTTTCATGCGGGGTTACCCAGTCGCTCAGTAGCAAGATTTCTCGTGCTTTCTCGGCATTTCTACCCTCATCCGGTTCGAACAGCCCCGCCGCGCCAATCTGATAGAAGAGAAAAAACAATCCGAGGACGAGCAGAATCCAAAACAGCCGGTAACCCGGCGGCTGAACTGTGTCGTAGGAGGGTCCGTGACTGTCTGATGGTGGGGCGGTGGTGCTCACAAGAAGCGCTATGGAATTGACCTGCTCTGACAACGTTTACCTGACGTACATCTAATTTCAAGTCGCGATGCTTTATCCACGGCAAAGCCACCTGCGGTAAGTAAAATTGAGAGCCCTCAACCTACATTGACATCGCCAACGCCCTGGCGTAGCGTGAACAAAGATTAATAGGGGGTGTTTTATGTTTGGAAGCATCGGCATGCCGGAACTTATCATTATTTCCGTAATCGCCCTCATCATTTTTGGACCTACGAAACTACCCGACTTGGGAAAATCCCTGGGTGAAGCGATCCGAGGTTTCAAGAAAGCCATAAACAATTCCGATAAAGTCTCGCTCAAGAACTCGGAGAGTCGCGCAACCGCAAACGAATCCTCCAAACTTTAACTGCGTTTGGCCGTCCGAGGAGTTGAGCGATGAAGCGGTATCTGATTAAAACCGCACCCCTTCTGCTTTCGTGTCTGCCAACGTTTTTAATCTCTCATCCGACACACGCTCAGCAACCCGTGGCGAGTTTTTATTACGACGATCAGGGATATGTGACGCGGCAAGCACGCGACACCAACGGCAATGGCAAAATGGACCGTTGGACCCACTATAATCGACAAGGACAAATCGAACGAATCGAACAGGACGCCAACTTTGACGGCAAGCCCGATATCTTCATCTATTACGACAGCGGCAATCCCCGCCGGCAAGAAATCGCCAGCCATAACGATGGACGAATCGACCTATGGTACTTCCTCAATCCGGACGGACAAGTCGAACGCAAGGGCCAGGACACCAACAAAATGGGTAAACCCACCTTATGGGTTTATTACAGGGACGGGCAGCCCGTACGAAGCGAGGAAGATAGTAAATCTTCCGGCAATGTCAATCGCACTGTCTATTTCCGCGAGGGTAAAATAAGTCGTGTGGACGAGGACACTAATGGAGACGGTAAGCCTGACAGCTTTGAATACTACGATAGCGGTCAGCTAGTCAGAAAAGAGCTTGACCGCAAGCATACGGGCACAATCGATCTCTGGGGACATTATCAAGATAGTCGACTAGTCAAACAGGAAGAGGACCTTCGCGGCAACGGAAAGGTGAGCCGAATTGTTTACTTTCAAGGCGAAGCGGTGGTGCGCCGGGAAGAAGACACGACTGGACGGGAGCGCATGGACATCATTGAAACGTTCTCTCAAGGAAAACTGACCAAACGCTTACGCGACACAAAAGGGACGGGAACGTGGGATAGAGTTTACGTGTTTGAAAATGATCAGTTGCGGCGCGAGGAGCGGGACACCAACGAAGATGGCTTTTTCGATCTACGGATTTTCTATATAAATGGACAAATCCATCGACAAGAGGGCGATACCAATGGTGATCGACGAGTCGATGTATGGGTCAAATTCGAAAACGGCGAACGTATCGAGCAGCTTGAGGATCAGCACTCTCGGGGCACAATCAGCGCACGCTATGTTTTCGAAAACGGTCAGCTCGTCGGACAAGAACAGGTAGCAGACGCTCGGCCGCCCTCAACGGCGATTGTTTTTGTAGCGGTTGAAGAGGAGCTGCAATCCATGGTCAGTTCCACGGGTTTACGTCGCAGTGACAACCGAGCCGTCACGGCAGCCGCGGGGATGGAGTCGAACAGCACAATGAAGTAGAATCCGGCCCGGATTAGACGATGAACTGGCGATTTGGATGGATATTTGTTGGTGTCTTAATGATGTTTCTGGGGTGTGAACCCCTTGCCGTACAATACCCGCCCGGTTCGGTTCAGTCCCCGTCCCCGGGCGCTATCAACGCTAATCCAACTCAGCCCCAGCCTCAACCTCAAGTAACTGGGACACAAAGGTGGCAGCACGCGTGGACCACGGCGATGGAAGGCGCTTTTATGGGCCTCCATATCGGCGGTCCTTTCGGTGGAGCCGGCGGTTTCACATTGGGTTTGCTTACCGGCCTGATTACAGCCGATTCTCATTACGGCGGGCTCAACGCACAGATTCAGTCCGAACAGCAAAAGGACCGCCAGCTTGAGGCCACGATCGAAGAAGAACTAAAACGCCAACGAGCCCTGGAAAACCAGGTGACCCAGGCAACTCCGCAATCCACTGGTCCTCCGCAGGATACATCGGCTCCATTGCCTACCGATCAAGCCGGCGCTCCACAAACAGTCCTGGTGGCGAGTCGGCCACATGAGAATGCTTCACTGGCATCGATTACTAAACAGGCTACCCCGCCTCCGACCACACCATTCAAAAATGTGAAAGTCAGAGACATCAATGGGGATGACGTACCGGATCTCTGGATTTACTATAATCCGCAGAATCCGGGAGAAATCCTTCGCCAGGAGGAGGCGACGAAAAGCGATGGTAGAGTCGACTCCTGGAGCTATTTTAAAGAAGGCCAATTAGTGCGGCGGGATGTGGACACGACCGGTCAGGGAAGACCCAATATTGTTTTCTATTACGATGGCGATAAGATCGCCCGTGAGGAACGCGATGAGTCCGGCAGAGGTCACATCAGTTACCGCGCAATCTATCAAAATGGCCGTCTTACTAAAGTCGAGAAGGATACACGAGGAGAAGGTAAAATCGACTTTTGGATCTATTACGACACTGACCAGACCGAAGAAATAATTGCTAAAGACGAGAAAGATTTAAACGGAGACGGTGCTGTTGATTTGTGGACGTACTATGAGAACGGGCGGGTGGTTCGTCGAGACGTCAGCATATTCGGATTGGATTATTTGACTGTGCAAGAAAAGGAACTCCAAACCTCTGCGCTGCCGGGCGATCCGATACCAGCACCGCATAGTTAGGCCCCTCACCGCACTGCGATACCGATATCCTGAAAGCCAGCGGCCCGAGAGAATCCAAGGACTTCCACCACCCTGCCGTAATCTAATCTTTTGTCAGCCCTCAGGATTGCCGCCTTGTTTCCCTCTTGGCCCAAGATGTTCAGCCGTGTTTCCAAAACATTCAAATCCACATCCTGACCGTTTAGAGTGATTCGCGCGTTATCATCCATCTCAATGATCACCGGTTTAGCCTTATTGTCAGCTGTCGCGGACTTTGCCTCGGGAAGCTCAACGTCAAGCTTACGGGATGGGTCGACCAATGTGGTAGCGACCATAAAAAAGATCAGCAAGAGAAAAATGACATCGATCAGCGAAGTCAGGCTTATGCCGATCTCTTCGTCCGCATCTTTTGAGAATTGCATAAAGAATACTCCGAATTGAAATTTTTATCGCAAAGTTTGTCCCAGACGTGACGGCATCTCTGCCTCTCGCACGGGTGAGTCGTTGAGCGCTGTTTGTGTCCCGAATCCTTCATAGGCGAGATCTTCAATTAATGCGACGGACACCTCTTCCATTTCAAGGGTCCTGATTTCTACTTTGCGTTTGAAATAGTAATAGGCGGCCAACGTTGGAATACCAACCATGAGCCCGAATACGGTGGTAATCAAAGCTTCAGCAATACCTGCGGCCACCGCTCCAGGGTTGCCCGCCATGCCATAACTGGCGATGACGTCAAAAGAGCGGGTAAGTCCCAGGACAGTCCCGAAGAGACCAAGCATAGGAGCGATGTTGGCAATAAATCCCAACAGCATCAGATTACGGCGCAACACCGCGGCTTCATGCTGTCCTGCTCCTTCAATAGCCTTTTCAACAGCATCAATTCCGTGGTTGAACCGCAGCAGCCCGGCGCGAAGAACTCGAGACAGGGAGATATCATGCTCCCGACAAGCCTGAATCGCTTTGTCGACTTCCCGCCGATACCAATATTTTTTGATCTCCTCGATAAACGCCGTCGAGATGATCTTGCTCTTTCTCAAATTGATCGCACGCTCGAAGATGATCGCGAGGGCAAAAACCGAACAGGCCAGGATAAAATGCATCGACGGCCCGCCTTTAATGTAAAAATTGATAATTGAAAATGGCTGTATCGCCGGCACAGGGGTTGTCGCGTTTGGGATCCCTTCGGCTCCGAAAGCCGGCAAGGATAAGACAAAGCTACCGAGACCTAAAAAAAGGATTTGATAATTTTTCAAGTAAGCTCCTATCGAGGTGTGCTGCTTTCGAGTGGCGGCGCCGCCGGCATTCCACCGCTGCTCTGACGGCTGCGCTCAATCTCCCGCTGGATCTGCTCGGGAGTCTTTCCTAATCTCTCGACTTCCAAGTTGAGACTTTTCTCTTTGTCGATAAATACCTCTAAGTCGAGCGAGCGTGTGCCGCCGGGCTGAAAATGAAAACTAACCGTGGCGCGTCCAATGGAGCCGTCATTCGCGCGTGCAGATACTTGGATTCGGTTTAGCCCTTCCGCCACGGGAACGGCCGAAGAGAAAAAACCGTCCGCTGCCAAACGCAGATGGGACGCTTTTTGGTTGATTGTTTCGTTCACCACCTGCACGAAGTCGACTCCAACGACGGAGATCCTCTCCACCACCGCAAGCACGTCGGCCGCTCTTGAAACTGGCGTATACGTGCCGCCGCTTTCTCTTGCGATACCGACAGCGGCTCTCGGATACGAGAGCGCTTCTTCACCGAGAGCAAAAACGTGGACCTTGATACCGGCTTTTCCGGCAAGTCGCGCGGCATTGATCGCTAGGTCGGTGTCCTGCGGTGTCGCTCGTTTACCACCGCCGATGGGCATCGTGGGGAAGCCGTCTGTCAGGAAAAATTCTACCTTGATAGCATCAGTTTTTTTTTCACTGCGCCCCAACCCCATCAGCTCTGTGATCCCGGTACGAAGCCCTTCAACCATGTTGGTCCCGCCGTACGGTCCTGACTTGAGAACTTCATCGAGCGCACGGCGAACTTGATCGAAATCATGAGTGAGAGGCTGGAGCAGTTTTGCCCCTTCGCTGAAAGTCACCACACCGACTCGTGTAGTCTGTGAGTTGAGCTGAAGCAAGAGCCGCCGGGCAGCTATCACCTCGGCGGCAAAAATAGAGTTCCTCAAATTCCTCACAGGAGGCCTACCGATGCTCATCCCGCCGATGGTGATCTGCGGCGCACCAAACCCTGAAGAACCCGTATCCGGCAGTTGATCCATATCTCCGAATTCGACGCCGGCAAATTGAGCGGTACTACCCGACGCATCGAGAATAAGAAGCAGGTCCACGTTAGCTGACCGGCCCGCAGCCGTGGCTATTTTACCGCTAACGAATATTGAACTTTGTTCTTGGGTAATTCGCGAGCCGTCTTTCGGTGACTGAATTTGAATCCTAGGCTCAACGGCCGAGACTTGGTTAGGCCAGAGAAGCAGTGGGAGAACTAGCACAGCCCCGAAAGCAGCGAACCGTGCAAATAACAGGTTCATGGCGGGTAACTCCAGTGCAAAAACGCTAACACGAATCGGAAGGAGTGTAAACGAGACCATGGGACGTGGGTGTGCGACAAATTTATGGGTAGGAATTGACTGGTCCTTTTTTTGGGCCTA
>JBBDNJ010000164.1:0-23126 GCA_040877705.1 Binatia bacterium
CTCCCGCGCGCACCGCCCTGCTTGATATGAAAAATGGAGAACAAATTTACCGTGATCTTACCCCGGAGTGTATTGGTCCTCCGATTCCCAAAATCGGGCGACCTCTTTCCAACTCCGGCGGACGGATTCATCAATATTGAAGGCCCTGGCGTAGCGGAGAACATCTGGCATAGAAACGATGCCGATGAGATCGTTGCCATCTCCTTTGATCGGCATATTCCGAATGTCACGCCGGTACATTTCCGCTAAAACTTCGCCGACACGAATGGTGTGTGGCATGGATATGAGCGGTGACGTCATTACTTGGCTGACCGGTATAGCCGTCGGATCGGGGATCTTGTTAACGACGCGCCTTAACACGTCTCGTTCGGTGAAAATTCCCTTAGTGTTTCCTGCTGCCGTCACGACTACGGCGCCAGTATTTTTCTGCAGCATGAGATCCACGCTTTCATAAATGGATTGCCGCTCGTCGACTGCCAAAACCTCGCCCGACATGATTTCGCCAACGGTTTTGGTTTCGCTTAACCCCTGCCCTAGTTCTACCGCAATTTTGAGAATGCGACGCATGGAAACGATGCCAACAATCGTGCCGCGTTTCCCGCGCACCAGCAGGTGGCGAAAGTTGCCTTGATACATTCTGCCGAGGGCATCGAGGATATGAGTTTCCTCTGCGACCGCCTGAATGGGCGCGGTCATGACCTCTCGAATACTAGCCTTCCGGGGATCGATCGGCTTATTGACGACGCGTTTCAAGACATCCTTCTCAGTGAAAATGCCTACGGGAACGTCGGCATCGGTAACGGTCACACGGCCTACGTCAGCCTGGACCATAATCTCAACGACTCGCGAAACCGTCTCGGTGATCGAGACCGATGTCATTTGCGTCGTCATGATTTCTTGAACTCTGTTGGTGAGCATAGGGCACCTCCTCTGATTAATAGAGGTTTTTTGAATAGATTATCGAACGAGCCGTGAATTTCTGAGAACTTGAATAATATAACACCTCTTTCGGCATGAAGCACAAGGAACGGCGGATTCAGATTCTGTCTCTCTTAAGACCCCAGGTAGGATTGCGACTCGATACAGGAGCATGTTAGATTTAATTACGTTCCCAGGGAGGCAATAAGATCATGAGCCGCAGGGAAACCGAAATTGACCACGGACTCGTCACCGAGACCAAGAAAAAACTAAAAAAGCCCCCCCTCTACAAAGTTTTACTGCACAATGACGATTATACTACCAAGGAGTTCGTCGTGCAGGTTCTCCAATATGTATTTCACAAAGAACAAACCGAGGCGGTTCAAATTATGCTTCACGTGCATAAAAAGGGAATCGGGGTGGCTGGAGTCTACACCTACGAAATGGCCGAAACCAAGGTCACCTTGGTCGAGAATTTGGCGCGCCAACATGAATTTCCGCTGAAATGTACCATGGAAGAGGCTTAGTATGATTAGTAAGGAATTAGAGAGTACCCTCAACGTCGCCTTAAAAGAAGCAAAACGCCGGCGGCACGAATATGTTTGCTTGGAGCATCTCCTCTATGCCCTACTGCAAGACAAAGACGCCAGTGCAGCGATTGTTAATTGCGGCGGTGATATCGACCGGCTCAGGAAGGCTCTGGAGGAGTTTTTCGGCGGATTGGACATTCTCCCCGAAGGACTGAACCAGGAACCGCAACAGACTTTGGGTTTTCACCGGATTCTCCAAAGAGCCGTGATCCACGCTCAATCGGCTGAAAAAAAGGAAATCAACGGCGGTAATCTGCTCATCGCGATGTTCCGCGAGCCGAATTCCTATGCTGTCTATCTTTTAGAAGAGCAAGGCATCACTCGCTTCGATGTTGTCAATTACGTTGCCCACGGAATTTCTAAGATCGCTGCCGGAGAAGAACCAACGCCAAACGAAGAGGAGCATGCGGAAGAAGAGAAATCCGGCCAGCGGCAGAGTCCTTTGAAAGCTTTTGCCGTGGATCTGGTAGAAAAAGCACGACAAGGGAGTATCGATCCTTTAATTGGCCGCGACGACGAAATTGAACGAACAATTCACGTGCTTTGCCGCCGCCGCAAGAACAATCCAATCTATGTCGGCGACCCTGGCGTGGGCAAGACCGCGCTGGCTGAAGGGTTAGCGCTGAAGATCCATGGCGGTGACGTTCCCGAGTTCCTCAAAAGCGCTGTTATCTATTCGCTCGATATGGGGGCATTACTTGCCGGTACGAAATTCCGCGGCGATTTTGAGGCGCGGTTAAAAGGCGTCCTGACCGGTTTGAAGAAACAACCCAATTCCATTCTTTTCATCGATGAGATTCACACGATCGTGGGCGCCGGCGCGACCAGCGGCGGCTCGATGGATGCCTCAAATATTTTAAAACCGGCGCTGGCCTCTGGAGAACTCAGGTGTATTGGCTCAACCACCTATCACGACTACAAGAGCTATTTCGAGCGCGATCGCGCGCTGGCGCGGCGGTTTCAAAAGATTGAAATTCCCGAGCCCAGCCAGGATGAAGCTTTTAAAATTCTCGAAGGCTTAAAGCCACATTACGAAAAGCATCACGGCGTTCATTACAGCACGTCAGCGATTCGAGCCGCAGTCCAGCTCTCAGCCAAGCACATCAATGATCGTCGATTGCCGGACAAGGCCATCGATGTCATCGATGAGGTGGGTGCTGCGGTGAAGATTCTTCCAGCGGACAAACGCAAGAAGATAATAAGCGCCAAGGATATCGAAAAGATCGTCGCCAAAATCGCCAAAATTCCGCCACGCAGCGTTTCAACATCCGACAAAGACCAATTGCAGAATTTGGAGCGTGATTTAAAGTTCGTTGTATTTGGTCAAGATGCCGCGATCCAAATGCTGGCGAGTACCATCAAGTTGTCCCGGTCCGGCTTGGGCCATCCAGAAAAGCCCATCGGCTGTTTTCTCTTTGCCGGTCCAACGGGTGTGGGTAAAACCGAGGTGGCCAAACAGTTGGCTCATACCATGGGCATAGAATTTCTGCGCTTCGACATGAGCGAATACATGGAGAAGCATACCGTGTCGCGCCTCATCGGCGCCCCTCCGGGTTACGTCGGTTTCGATCAAGGCGGATTGCTGACGGACGCCGTTAATAGAAATCCCTACGCGGTGTTATTGTTCGATGAGATCGAGAAAGCTCATCCTGATTTGTTCAATATTCTCCTCCAAGTGATGGATCACGCGGCGCTCACCGATAACAATGGCAAAAAGGCCGATTTCCGCAATATCGTTTTGATCATGACCACCAATGCGGGAGCGCGCGAGATGAGCGGTGCGCCGCTGGGTTTCGGAGAACGGTCGAATGCAGGGAAGGGAAAGGAAGCTATCGATAGAATGTTCAACCCCGAGTTTCGCAACCGGCTGGATGCGATGATCAGTTTTAACTCTTTAAGCCGGGAGAATATTGAACGGGTTGTTGACAAGTTCATCATCGAACTCGATCACCAGCTCAACGAAAGGAAAGTATTCTTGCACCTTACCGCTCAGGCACGCCGTTGGTTTGCTGACCGAGGCTATGATCCAGCGTTTGGCGCGCGGCCAATGGCAAGATTGATTCAGAATGAGATCAAACGAGTTTTGGCAGATGAGATATTGTTCGGTAAGCTACAAAACGGCGGCAAGGTTGAGGTTGACGAGAGCGAGGGCAAGCTGACATTCACTTACGCTCCATTGAACGGCTAGACATCGTCCGCGCAATTCGCGGTGACGCCGCTGTTCGAGTGCTGCTCTCTTCCCCAATGGATAATGTTGTCGTTGGAATATTCCTTGTCCTCTTCACAATAGAGGTTCTCGTTGAATTTGTTCTCAATGAACTCAACATCAGGCACGTTCAAAAGAATAGCACCGCGCGGAAAGTCCCGGATTTCTTTCAGGGCAAGATCAGTGACGCCGAGTATGACCAATCGGTCCGGTACACCTTGACCAAAGCTCGATTTCAACGTTGGTCGGAAATCTACAGTCGGATCATCGTCTTGCTCGTGTTATTCGGCGGAGTTCTTCCCTTCTTGGACCAATTGACGGCCGCTAATCTGCAACAGCAGGGCTTTGCGCATGTGCACGGCGTTGTTTTCTGCATTGCCGTTGCGACAGTCTTTTCGTTGGCCACACTTCCCCTAGACCTTTATTCCACCTTCGGCATCGAAACCCGATTCGGTTTTAACAAGACCACCCTGCGACTCTATTTTTCCGATAAACTGAAAGGACTCATTCTGGGGCTTTTGATCGGCGCGCCTTTTTTGTTTGTCGTGCTCTGGTTGATGGAAGCGACGGGCCAATATTGGTGGCTGTGGGCGTTTGCTTTCATCACTGTCTTCCAGCTTCTGATGATCGTGATCTTTCCGGGCTTTATCGCCCCGTGGTTTAATAAGTTTGAACCGTTGAGGGAAGGAGACTTGCGCGATCGGATTTTGGCCTTGGCAAAGCAAATCGGTTTCGAAACCAGCGGAATCTTCTCCATGGACGGTTCCAAACGCTCCGCTCATTCCAATGCCTACTTCACCGGCATCGGTAAGGCAAAACGGATTGTGCTCTTCGATACACTGATAGAGCAGATGACCATCGATCAGGGGCTGGCGGTTCTGGCCCATGAGATGGGTCATTATAAAATGCAACATATTCGTCGGATGTTAGTGATGCAGATGCTCTTTATTTTCATTGGCCTGTACATTCTCAGCCTGCTGCTGAATTACGAGCCATTGTTTGCTGCGTTTGGTTTACAGCCGTCGAATCATGCGGGATTAGTTTTGTTTAGTCTGCTTTCCGGGGCATTCACTTTTTACCTTGGACCTCTGATGAATCTCTTGTCTCGCAAGCACGAATATGAGGCTGATCGTTTCGCTGCAATCACATTGCGCTCGGGCAAGCCCATGGAAGAGGCATTGATCAACTTAACTGTAAAAAACTTGTCGAACCTGACGCCGCACCCCTGGTATTCAGGGTATCATTATTCGCACCCAACGCCGGCAGAACGAATCGGCGCGATTCGTAAACTCATGGTTTGATCGATTCACGGGGAACGGCTCATCTGCTGAGAGATGAAGAAATGGTCGGGGCGAGTGGATTCGAACCACCGGCCTCACGGTCCCGAACCGTGCGCTCTACCAAGCTGAGCCACGCCCCGACCCGCCCAAAGTAACACACCGAAAGCAGAAAACAACCGTATTACGCTTGGCCCACAGCCTGGCGCATCCGTCGTATGGTGTCGACGTAATCGGGGGTTTTGAAGATGCCGGAGCCGGAAACGATGACCTCGGCGCCGGTACGTACGACCAAGTCAATGTTATCGGCCTTAATTCCGCCGTCGGCTTCGATCAGGATTGGCAGATGTCTTTGATCAATAATCTTTCTCGCCTGGGCGATCTTCGGCAGCACATCGGCAATGAACGCTTGACCGCCAAATCCAGGGAACACGGTCATCATCAGGATCATGTCGGTGTCGGTAAAATAGCTCTCGACACTTTCAATGGGAACATCAGGATTCACCGCGATAGCTGCTTTGGCTCCTTGTCTCCGAATTTGTTGCAGGGTTGCAGTCGGTTTCTTGCACGTGTCCGGATGAACGGAAACCCAATCGGCGCCTGCCTTGATGAATTCGGGAGCGTATTTGTCCGGATCGGTGATCATCAGGTGAACATCGAGGGGTATTTGAGTAACTTTGCGAATCGACTCCACGACCACAGGGCCGATGGTGATATTCGGAACAAAGTGACCATCCATCACGTCGACATGAAGCCAGTCAGCGCCGGCCGCTTCCACTGCTTGGATCTCATCTTTGAGCCTGCTGAAATCTGCCGAGAGAATTGACGGGGCGATCTTCATTGATTCCATCTAGGCAACCTTTCTCATGCGTGCGGCGAAAAAACCGTCAGTATTGTGCCGGTGCGGCAACGCCATAAAATATTTGTCCCTGACGAGCTGCTTGGCTTGGCCGGGCAGATAGCTTGCCGCATCGTCTAAAACAAACTCTCGATGGTGCTCGAGAAATTCATCCACAATGGTTTCATTTTCAGCGCCTATGAGCGTACAAGTTGAGTATACCAAAACGCCGTCTGATTTAACCGAGGTAGCCGCCTGAGCGAGGATTTTTTTTTGTAGCTGATGGAGCCTTGCGACATCCGTAATATCGCGGTTCCATTTTATTTCCGGATGAGAACGCAATGTTCCCAGACCGCTGCACGGTGCATCGACGAGGATGCGATCGTAGGTTTCGCTCGGCGCGCCTCTGAGCCGGTTAGTCATGTCGGCCTGCACGGCATGGACCGATTGAAGTCCCAGCCGGTTGGCATTTTCATTGATCTTCATAATGCCCTTGAGCGAAAGATCGGTGGCTGTAACGTGTCCTTTATCCCCCATGAGTTCCGAGATGTGTGTCGTTTTGCCTCCCGGCGCAGCGCAAGCATCAAGGATGTTTTCGCCGGCTTGCGGATCTAGAAGATATGGGATGAGCTGAGACGATTCGCCTTGAACTTGGAAGAGTCCTTCGTTAAAGCCTGCCAACTGATCGACCGGCAGCTGTGAATGAACTACGATGCCCTGCGGCGACCATTTCGTCGGCGACGCTTCTATGCCTTCGGTTTGAAACACCTTGAGCAACACCTCTCGGTTGGTTCGAGTGGAATTTACGCGCAACGCCATAGGCGCTTGGCTGTTATTGGCTTGTAGGAGTGCCGCGATCTCATCGCTGCCAAAGTATTGGATCCACGTCTTGATCAACCAGTCCGGGTGAGACCAGAAATCGGCCAATGCAGCGACAGTACTCTTGTTAGGATCGGGTGGCGCGGATTCCTTGTTCATGCGCAGAAAATTACGCAAAACTCCATTCACAAAGCCGCTGACTCGGGCTCCGGCATAACTTTTGGCCAGGTTCACTGCTTCATTCACGGCAGCGTAGTCTGGAATTCTATCGAGGAAAGCAACCTGGTAGACAGTGATCCGTAGAAGGTTTCTAATGAATGCATCCGATTCTTCAAGGGGTCGGCGCGTGAGCTGTCGCAGATAGGAATCAATTCTGCCTCTCCAGCGCAAGGTGCCGTATACAATTTCGGCTAACAGAGATCGGTCTCTATCGGAGAGGGAGCCTTTCTTAAGAGTCTGGTCCAATAGAACCTCCGCGTATGCTTTGTTAACGTCCACTTTGACAAGAATATCGGCAGCGAGTTTGCGAACACTCTTGCGACCATCGGATTCAAAGGCGTTCACCGTGTTCAATCCTCGCCCCTTTTATAAATTCCACGCCAGGGAGTCGCTTTTTGTTCTCTAATTGGACCTCTTCAAGGGCAAGCGTTCCGTCTCCGGTTGCGATCCAAAATCCGCCACTGTCGGCCCTGACGATTTCCCCCGGGCCTCCTTGTCGAGTAGTTTCTATTGAAGTGACGCGATGGATCTTTAAAAGCTTGCCCCGCAGCTGAGTATATGCGGTCGGCCAAGGAGTGAAGCCGCGAATGCGACGCTCGATGGCCAATGCGGGCTGCGTCCAATCCAACAATCCGTCTTTTTTTTGGATCATAGGCGCAAAAGTCACACCCGGTTCGTCTTGGGTCCGAGGCTCGAGATGGCCTTCCTTGAGCCTACGGATCGTTTCCAATAATAACCGGGTTCCAATCAGCGTGAGTTTAACTTGCAGAGAAGCGGTTGTCTCGTTCCTATCGAGTGTCACCTCTTCTTGCAGGTAGATCGGTCCGGCATCCATTTTTTCAACCAATTGCATGGTTGTGACGCCGGCTTTTTCCTCTCCATTTATGATTGTCCACGCCGCGGGAGCTGCGCCCCTATATTTGGGCAAAAGAGAGTAGTGAACGTTTAAACAGCCATGGGGCGCCAGCTCCAAAATCGATTTGGGCAGAATGCGTCCGTAGGCGACGACAACGATAATCTGCGGATTCCATCGTTTAAGAGTCTCTAGCAGGTTAAAATCGCGGATCTTCTCGGGCGCAACCACCGGAACGCCGTGACTTTCAGCCATGCGACGCACCGGAGATGGGATGGTTTTCTGGCCTCTGCCCGTGGGACGGTCCGGCTGGGTGACGACGCCAACGATGGGGTCAGGTCCGGGCAGCAAGGTCTCCAGAGTGACTGCGGCCACCTCAGGGGTTCCCATGAAAACGATGGGCCAAGAAGAAGACATGTTACAACCGATCAAAATGAGCTGAGTTGATCCTGGAGTGCCAGGAGCCGGGTTCTAGATCATGACATGTGGCGGTTCGGGTGGCTGTGTCCCGCTGCGAAGCATCTTCCTGCGACGGCGTGCATAGAGATCGCGCTTCAACCGGCTTATGCGATCGATGAACAGTTTGCCGTCCAAATGATCGATCTCGTGCTGGAGCGCAACCGCGAGCAGCCCTTCCGTTTCAATTCTCAGCTCCTTGCCGTGTTCGTCCAGCGCGGCTACCTGTACTTGTTCGGCTCGTCGTACTTCGGCCGTAAAATCGACCACACTCAAACAACCCTCTTCCCAGACCAACGAACCTTCGGAGTGGGTGATGACCGGATTGATCAGTTTGTAAATGTTTTTCCGCAGATTCTCGTGATCCACGTCCATTACTACGACCCGCTGAAGCACGCCGACTTGGGTCGCGGCTAAACCGACTCCCGGCGCCGCATACATGGTTTCCAGCATGTCATTAATCAGTTCAACGGTACTTTCGGTGATGTTGGTCACCGGGCTCGCGACTTTCGCGAGCCTTGGATCCGGGTATTTAAGGATTTCCAATCGAGCCATAACTTACTAATTCATAACATGTTATAGGGATCGACATCAATGTGCATGCGCACGCTGCCCAGGCGCGTGAACGTTGCGCGGGCCAAATTGGCCAATTCGATTAGTGAGCCAATTTGTTTCCCCTTGAGTAAAAGCTGCCAGCGATAGCGATTACGCCGTTTTTCGATGGGTGCCGGAGTTGGGCCGAGGATTTCAATCTGCTCGCGGTATTTTGGCGTGCGGCTTTGAGTCTCCCGTAGCTTGCTTGCCATCGCCTTGGCCTTCGCCTCCACGTTCTCCGCCTTGAGCCCGTCGAGGCGCAGATTTACTAATCTACCGAACGGCGGATAACCCAGAGTTCTGCGAAATTCGATTTCCGCTGCAAAAAACCCCTTGTAATCATGGGTGAGCAACGGTTGGATAGCGTAGTGCTCGGGTTCATAGGTCTGGATAATCACTCTGCCTGGATCATCACCGCGACCCGATCTTCCGGCGACTTGGCTAAGGAGTTGGAATGTTCTCTCGGCGCTGCGAAAATCAGGCAAATTTAAAGACATATCCGCCAACAGGGCCCCTACTAACGTAACTCCCGACACATCGTGCCCCTTGGTGATCATTTGGGTTCCGATGAGTATGTCGATATCGCCCTGTTGCCAGCGTCGGATCAACTCCTCATGGGAGCCCCGTTTACTTGTGGTGTCCCGATCCATGCGCGCTATACGCGCCGTAGGAACTAAATCCCGAAGCACTTTTTCGATCTGTTCAGTCCCTGCGCCAACACCGGCAAGACTTTCATTGCCGCACTCAGGGCAAAGTTCGGTTGCGGGTCGGCTGAAATCGCAATGATGACAGCGAACCACCTTGCGGCGTAAATGTAAGGTTAGCGTTACGCTGCAATACGAGCACCGCCACACATAGCCGCAAAGCTTACATTGCAAGAAATTGGCGAAGCCGCGACGGTTCAAGAAGATCAGCGTTTGCCGTTTATTTTCGAAGTTCCGTCTCACGGCGTCGCCGAGTGGTTCCGAGATCAAACGCTCAGCCGACCTCTTCTGAGCAGGTCTCGAATGGGCGGTGGTTGAGTCCGGCGGTTTGAATTGGCACCGTAGATCGACGATTTCTATGCTTGGCAGCGGGCGCTGCTGAACGCGTTGGGAAATCTCCAGGAGTTGATAACGATTCTGACGGCAATTTTCATAACTCTCCAACGAGGGCGTCGCCGACCCAAGGATCACCGGGCAACCCGAGAGTTTGCCACGGACGACAGCGACATCCCTACCATTGTAGCGTAGCCCTTCATCTTGTTTGTAGGACCCGTCATGCTCTTCATCGACAATAATCAAACCCAACCCGGGAAGCGGCGCGAAAACCGCCGAGCGGGCGCCGACAACAACGTCGATATTTCCTCGTTTGATCTGCCACCACTGCGCCCATCGCTCGGCACCCGTTAAACCACTGTGCAGCACGCCAACTTTGCCCGGAAACCGCACGTTGAGCCGGTCCAGAAGTTGAGGCGTCAACGAGATCTCTGGGGTTAGGATAAGACTTTGGCGGCCGGTTTTTCGCACCCACTCCATGGCGCGCAAATAAACTTCGGTCTTGCCGCTGCCGGTAACGCCATGGAGGAGAAAAGTCGCAAATCCACCGTTTTGCAAGTGAGCCTGAACTGCTGCGAGGGCTTCGTGCTGTTCCGCGCTCAGGATTAATTTTTCTTGGTTCGCATCAGATAAATCGCCGAATTCAGAGCTGCTAGTTCGCTTTCTCCTGCGTTGTCCGGGTAGTCGCTCGCGAATTTCAACTGCGCCGACGGATTGAAGTTGCTCCAGGGCATTGGAGAGATTTGCGTTACCTAATTTCCGCGTCAAAGTTTTGACGCTGATCTGGCCTTTTTTCCGAAGCACGGCATCTAGGATTTTCTTTTCCAGTAAATTTTCTGTTGGCACTGAATCGGATATTGCAACGACGATTCTCTGGCTTTCGACACGCGAACTGGGGGGCAATACGGTTGTCACTACTTCGCCTAGAGATGCCAGATAATACTGGCTAATCCACTGACTGAGTTTTAAGAGCAGCGCATCAAGAATAGGTTGCTGGTCCAAAACCGCGAGAACGTCTCTGGTTTCCATCAGCCGGGTTTCGGAGATTAGTTCCAATACTATGCCGGAAACTTTGCGCTTTCCCAACGGAATCAAAACGCGCATGCCGACACATACGAACTCCTTCAGTTCGGTCGGAACGCGGTAAGTCAGGGGCTCTTTCAACGGCGATGGGATGATGACGCGGGCGAAGTTTCCCGCTTGATGATTCATCGTTGGACTAATAACTTTGGAACGCCGAAAAGGCAACTTGGCATCGCGGGAATTCCGGTTTAGTTCTTCATAGTCGCCGGTAACGTAAGCAATCGGCTTAAAATTCAAGAGGTCTGAAGCGCCATATCAGAGCACAAGCTTTTTGCTTCTTAACGAACAGGACCGAAAAGCAGCGAGTCTCTAAACCGGTTGTTTGCATGCTCGATCGGAAGAATAAAGACGATGCGGCGCAAAATCTGCGGCAAAACGGCTTGTTGCTCCTCCGGGTATCTTGATTGTGCGTAAATTTACGCTGCGGGCACCATCCTGTCCATAATTGTCCAAGTCGGCACATATAGGCTCCTTCAACTACCGGCGAATCCAGCCATTCCTTTGATATGTGTTGGAATTGTCATCAATCTTAGCGGTGGCATAATTTTAGCGTTACGTCGTCATGCGAAATGACCGTGGACTCCGGCGCCTAATTGCAGATTATGAGGAGCGGTGGCGCGGGGCTTCGAGCAAAAGAATAGATCGCGCTTTAGGCAAGCTCAACATACATGGACAAAGATAAAGACGTCTTGTTTGGCTGGCTAGCAGGCAGGGCGGGAGTTGACTTTGAGCTTGCGCAGGCGTTAGCCACCAGCCAATCTGACATAATAAAACAGATACAACGGCTCGAAGAAACCCTCACCGCACAGATCCACGAATTGCATCAGAACAAGTTAGCAGGACAGCTTATAGAGAGCCGTGATGGAGAGCTGACTAATCTTCGGTCGGAGATGCAGGCTTTCGCGGAGCGAATCGGTCGGCTTGAATATGCGGCTCGACCGGTTGGACAGCCGGATGAGAGCCTACGAGAGGAAATGGCGGTGCTGCAAGTGCGGCTCAGTGAAAGGCAGAACCGGCTCGAGGCACGTCACTCGGATTTTGAGATTCTGGAACAGAACGTAACGGCGAAAATCCGGGGATTCGAAGGCAAGTTGGAAGACCGACTACGAAACGATGAGAGCGGCAAAGGGGAACTGGGTTATCTCAAGTCCGAGATCGATGCACTAATGGAGCGGTTGGGGCAGGTGGAGCAGGCAACGCAGCAGGTGGAAACATTTACGACAAACGATGCGCATGGGTTTCAGGGATCGGTAGCAAGTCTCAGGGCAGAAATCGCCGCGCTCAAAAACGAGTTCAGCGAACAGCAGGACAAGCTTCAGCCAACGCAATCTCTGATCAAAGAGCACGATGAGAGCCTGAGTGAGCAGGTTCACGAGATCGAGCATCGACTGACACAACAAGATGAGAGTCTGGCTGGGGGTTACACACATCTCAAAGAGGCTATCGGAGCCGAGATCGCGGCTTTTCACGCGCAATTCGACGAGCGGCAGAATCGTCTTGAAGCTCAGCACGGGACCATCGAAAAAATTGAACGCAATATAACGGCAAAGCTACGAGAACTCGAACAGCAAGTTGGACAAAAATTCCGTTTTCTGGATAGCCGTGATGCCGAGCTTAGACAGCTCAAGGCCGAGACCCAAACTCTGGCGCGGCAACTAGTTCACATAGGATCTGCCGCTCAACATTCTCAAAAAGAAGCCACGGGCTATATCCAAGGGATGATGGAGAGCCCCGTACCGCCCGATGCGGTGAAACTTTCACGGGATGAAGAAAACTCGAGCGGGAGGAGTAACCACGCCGGCGCTCACGCCAGTGCCAAAAAGGAAGCACCGCACAATCACTATTCTCAAAAGGATTCCGGACTTGAGAGCGAAAAGGAACAGTTTAGGCAACTTCAGCTACGGATGTCGGCAGAAATTGAAAGTGTGAGAGCCCAACTAAAGGAAAGAAATGGGCGCTGGAAAGTACGGAAGCGAACATCTTCCATATGATGACTCCGTACATATGAGCGCTCCCTAACAAACGATTATGTTCGATACGGCTCAATCACAAAGACTCTGTAAACTCCTTACAGTTTCGGGTCTGCAGAAAATCCATTTGATACAAAGTATTCGCGTATGCATGAAAAACGGCTATCTACGGGGATCCAACAGCTTGATCTGTTGATAGAAGGAGGGTTCCGCGCTGGCAAAACGTATCTGGTTGTTGGGGAGCCCGGCACAGGCAAAACAATTTTTGGTCTACAATTCTTGTATAGGGGGCTAATGAGCGGAGAGAAGGCGCTCTATGTCGCTGTGGATCAAAAACCAACCGATGTCATTGAACAGGCAGTTTCGCTGGGTTGGGACTTATCACCGTACATCGAGAAAAAGGACTTTTTATTGCTAGACGCTTCCGCATATATCAAGTCTCGCGTCGGTTCTAGCGAAATGAAGTCCGATATGCAGAAGGTCATCTTAGAGCTCAACAACCATATTACGCAAACAGGCGCGAGGCGGGTTGTGATCGATCCTCTGGGGCCGCTGATTGCTACGGATGATTCTAATTCACGGATGCAAGATCAGGCACGAATGCTACTCTACTCGCTACAAGGTCAGGGGAAGACGACTACCCTTATTACCAGCCATTCGGTTGGAAGATCCGCGCGAGGAATTGAGGAGTATTTAGTTGCCGGAACGATTGTTCTAGAAATGGAACTGGCAAACAATCACTTCGTCCGTATTCTGACGGTGGAAAAAATGCGCAGCACGGCGTTCAATCCGGCGCAATATCTCTTCGACATCACTCCCGTGCAAGGAATCGTCCTGCAGCCGACGGTTGATTGAAAAAAACCAACACCCAAGAATAATGTAGCTTTTCTATTATTAAGTATAGTTATTATGAATTTCATTGACTTATAACCAATGATTGTATACAAAATGCTATCTTTGTGCGTCCTGCCTCCACTGCGTGAAAAGGATTAAGGATGGACCACGCCAACAACGTTAAAAAAATCCGCGAAGCTAAAATGATGAGTAAAACCGAACTTGCTCGCTTGGCAGGAATTTCACCTTTAACTCTTGATCGAATCGAAAAAGGCAAAGCGTGCAGGCTGGCAACAAAGAGAAAAATTCTTCTCGCATTGGGAGTCGGTGTCAAGCAGAAACAGAGGGTCTTTAGGCAATAGTATGGCCGAGTTCTGGAAGAAACTAAATTTTAGCTCGTTAGCTTCGTTAAGACGAAACGGTGGTTTCGTTGCCCTCGACATCGGCTCGAGCTCGATCAAGATGGTAGAGACCTCCATTGATAAAGGTGGGTATCGAGTACTGAGCTTGGGAATGCTTCCGCTTCCAGTCAATGCCATACAGAACAATATGGTCGTCGATGCCAAGCAGGTCGCTGAAACAATTCGGCGTCTAATCCAAGAAAATCGCGTGAAATCGAATCAAGCGGTGTCGGCAGTCCCGGGTAGGGCTGTCATTATGAAGAGAATCGAAATGCCCATGCAGGAAGAAGCCGAGTTGGAAGCTAATGTCGAATTTGAAGCTAATAACGTGATTCCGGAAAGAATGGAAAATGTCAATCTGGATTATCAGGTTCTTAACTCTAAGGCAGGTGGGAGCAAGCTGGATGTACTTCTGGTCGCGGTAAAAAAGGAAATAGTTAACAGTTACACTGAGGCCATCGAGGAAGCCGGGCTCAAGCCAGCGATCATGGATGTTGATTATTTTGCGATGGAGAATATGTACGAAGCTAATTATGCGGCCGAAGCCGGCGGCGGAATGGTCGGGCTTATTCACGTCGGGTCACGTTATACCAGCGTAACTTTGTTACATAACGGCTTGTCGACATTCACCGGAGATCTACCAATCGGCGGCGATGAGTTCCGCGACAGCCTAAAAAGAGAACTCAATGTATCCACGGAAGCGGCCGAGACTTTGAAACTTACGGGCCTGCTAGAAGGAAAAAAGGGTTTCGATATCGAAGCCATGCTAAAACCCACTTCAGAAAACCTGGCGGAGGAAATTCGCCGGACTGTAAGTTTATATGGCACCGTCGGAACTGAAGAAGATGATGGACTGAAGGCGATTTATCTAAGCGGTGGCAGTGCCCAAACACCTGGATTGCGGGCTATCTTGGAACAGCAAATGACTGTGCCTGTGCGCCTGGCCGAACCGTTCCGTGAGTTTGCGCTCGATCGAAACATCGACAGAGATTTCCTTATGGAGGCTGCGCCGCTGTTCGCCGTGGGGGCTGGGTTATCTATTAGGAGACCGGGCGACAAATGATTCGGATCAACTTACTCCCGGTACGCGAAATTAATGCGGAGTCCAGTCGCCGGCGGGAGCTGACTGTCGCGGGTGTCTCCTTAGCCGCGACAGTTTTACTCCTGCTGGGTGCCTACCTATATCAATCATCGCAGTTGTCGAAGCTGACGAACGAGCTTGCCGCCATGCGTAAAGATATAGAGGTTCTAAACGGTAAGATAAAAGAAGTTGGCAATCTGGAAAACAAGATAAAGGAATTCCGAAGCAAACATAAAGTTATCGAGGACCTGAGCAACCAAAAGATCGGTCCGGTTCGTGTGATGGACAGTCTTGCTGCGGCCATTCCTTCCACCCTTTGGTTAACCGAACTTAAACAAAGTGGCGGAAATCTTTTGATCAATGGATTGGCCACGGACAATCAGTCTGTGGCGGAGTTTGTCAGATCGTTGTCTCGATCCGCTCACTTCAAGAACGTCGAGTTGATAGAGTCGACCCAAACCGATGAAAAGACCGGTCCGTTTAAAAAATTCTCCATCCAATCAGGTATATCTTATGAGACTTCCACGACTGCCGGTGGCGCCCCATCTCCGAGTCAAGCTGCCACGAAGGAGAAGAGCAAAAGTTGAAAGCGGCGCTTGAAAATATTCTCGATCGGCCTAAAAACCAGAAGCTTGGCATTCTTGCCGGTTCGATCGTTTTGATTTTGGCCGCATATTATTTTTACCTTTACAGCCCCCAAGCCGACCAAGTTACCCAGCTTAGTGAAAGCGTTGAGGCGGCACGCAATGAAAAAGGTATCAAGGAAAAGCGAGCCTCCAACCTGCCCAAATTTCAAAAAGAGCTGCGCGAACTCGATGTGCGTCTAAAGGAGGCGATTGCCCAACTTCCCAGCAAAAAAGAGATCGCAAATCTTTTAACGAGTGTCGCGACGACGGCTCAAGAATCCGGGCTCGATATCCTCCTGTTTCGCCCACGGGCTGAAAACTACAAAGACTTTTACGCGGAAATCCCGGTGGACATTAACATCAAAGGAACATTTCACAACGTCATCACCTTTTTCGACGGCGTTGGGCGTCTCAAACGATTGGTCAACATCGCTAACATCGGCTCTAAAAATCCCAAGATGTCCGGTGACCAGGTCATTCTCGAATTTACGACTACAGCCACCACGTACCGTTTTTTGGAAGATGCGGAGCGCAAAAAAATCGCCGAAGAAAAGGCTAAGGCGGCTAAAGCGAAGAAATAAACGAGTCATGAAAGCCTTGAGTAAAGTTTTGGTCGGTGCTGTTGTCGTGGTCCTATCGTGGGGCTCCGGTTTTGGCGTTATCGCTCAGGAAAACGTTCAGACTCCATCTCAAAAAACCACAGAGGCGGTAGAAAAACTGATTAAGACGCCGGCGACGATCGGGAAGAGTCTCGGGGCAATGACGGAAGCGGCGAAGGTAAAGCTTCAGCAGGTGCTTGGTGAAAAACCTGAAATAAAAACAAAGGCGGAACCTGACGATATTTCCGTGCCGCCGAGGAAAACTATCGGGCCTGAGTCGCCGCGTTATGCTCCGAAAGGGAAGCGCGATCCATTTCGACCGCTGAATTTGCCAGCCAAGACCAGCCCGCGCGTTAGGGATAATCTATCTCCTCTGGAACGATTTGAATTAGGCCAACTTAAAGTCGTAGGCATTGTCTGGGATATCCAAGAACCTATAGCCATGATTGAAGATCGCGCGGGTCTTGGCTACACCGTTTCAACTGGGATGTTGATTGGCAGGAACGAAGGGAAAGTTAAGGCGATTCATCGTAACCAAGTGGTCGTTCAGGAGTCTTTTGAAGATTTCTCCGGTAGAAAAAAGACACGCGATGTCGTCATGAAGCTTTCCGTGGAGTAGGCAGTGAAAGGCGAGGAATTAATGGATCGGTTGAATCAGAGGGTTCAGAAAACGGCTTTAAAATTCTCAACTTTAAGTCTCTGGTTGATAGGGGTCGTTGCGGTGTTCGTCTCGGCAGGTTGTTCTATCCCGACAGAAAGCGATCCAGGTTTTAAAGCTTCTGCGACTGCTGTGTCCGCCGCTCCGACTACGAAGCCCGTTCAACCGCAGACTGCGACCAAAGATCAGGCCACGGCCGCTCAAACCACCAACCTTCAGGAACTGTCGGTTCGGGAAGAACGCGGGCAGACGACCTTGGTGGTGAAATTTTCGCAGGCTATCGATCAGTATCGCCATTTTCCACTGCCGCAGCCGGCGCGGATCATTGTAGACATCCTTGGAGGTCTTAAGGGATCGCCAACATCAGAGAGTTTTCGTATCGATACTCACTGGGCAGGGACTTTGCGGCTCAGCTCAACCGAGGGTAGTATCCGCCTGGCTGTCGATATCGCCGCGGCGACCGTACCGCCCTATACCGTTGCGCCGGAAAATGGCGGGCTCAAGATCGTCATCGGTGCTTTCGATCCAAATGCCACATTAAAAAAGGACGTCACGTTGGTCACAGGAGGCGCACGGGCAGATATCCTGACAACCAAAGGAGCATCTGTCTCTCGCCAATCCACGGTTCGATCTTCCGCGTCGGATCAAGTCAGCGGCGACGAGAAAAGATTCACTGGGCAAAAAATCTCTCTTGAATTCAAGGACGCCGATATCAAGAATGTCTTCCGACTGCTGGCGGAGGTGAGTGGAAAAAATCTCTTAGTGACTGACGATGTTAATAGAAAGATAACGGTCCGGTTGGTGGAAATCCCCTGGGACCAGGCGATGGACTTGATTATCAACACTAATGGTCTGGATAAGGAAGAAGTAGGAAATGTTATTCGGATTTCGACGGCGGGACGAATCAAATCTGAAAGAGATGCACTGGCGGCGGCAAGAAAAGCGGAGGAAAATCTCGAAACGCTGCAAACCGCTTACCTGACCGTAAACTATGCGAGGGTCATAAAGGGGAAGGACGACAAAGAAGCAACCGACAAGGACTTAGTTGATAAGATAAAGGCGCTATTGAGCCCAAGAGGAATCATTGTTGCCGATCAGAGAACCAATACACTGATTGTCAAAGATGTGAAAAAAGGCATCGAAGAGGCGCAAAGCTTCCTTGCTAAACTCGACACCCGAACGCCGCAAGTATTAATTGAGTCTAATTTACTAGAGACTACCCCGACATTTTCCCGCGCCTTGGGTTCGGAAATCGATTTTGTCTATAACCGTCTTATTGCCAGCTCACGCTTTTTGGCAGATCCCCCGTTTGCGGGGTCTCCGAATACGACTGCGCCGCCTTTCCCCACCCCTACATCGGGATTACGGTTAGGAATCGCCGGGAATAATATAAATGCTTTCATTACCGCGGCTGAGAATGAAGGTAACGTCAAGATCATCTCACGGCCTTCGGTAGTGACGCTGAACAATATTGAATCGACAATTGAAAGCGCTAACATCATCAGGATCCGGACTGCCGCTGCGACTGTTGGAGAATCAGGCTCAATTATACAAGTCAGGGCGGGGATCATCTTGACCGTTACACCGCAAGTTTCAGCGGACGGTTTCGTTTTACTGAAAATAAACGTCAAGTCCAGTACCCTGGACTTCGGAAGGACCGTCGATGGTATTCCCGCGGAGATTACCCGTGAAGCTAAAGCCAACGTCTTGGTGCGGGATGGAGAGACCGTGGTGATTGGCGGCATCTTGAAGGATAGTAGCTCCACGTCAGATAGCGGTATTCCTTACCTGAAGGAAGTTCCTGTTTTAGGTTGGCTTTTTAGAAAGTCTACCTGGCAAAAAGATTTCGAGGAGTTAGTGGTTTTCATTACCCCTCGAATAGTCGAGGCCGGGTCGGTAAACCTCCCAAGCGCCGATCAACTATGGCGCGGACAGCTTTCGCTAACTCAAGGGAATTGATCTCGATCCACTAGTCTAAAGAATTCGAATACGATAGGATACCCGCATGTTGCGTTACTTCACTGCGGGAGAGTCCCACGGCCCCTGTTTGACGATGATTATCGATGGAGTACCGGCCGGGTTTCCCGTTGCCATCGATAAAATTAATCACGATCTATGGCGACGCCAGCAAGGCTATGGCCGCGGTGGCAGAATGTTGATTGAAAAAGACGAGGCTCAGGTTCGCTCCGGTATTCGCTGGGGTGAGACGTTAGGTTCTCCGGTCGCGCTTGGTATTGAAAACCGCGATTGGAAGAACTGGACCAAGAAGATGTCGCCGATGGCCGAAGACCGTGACGAAAAGATCGCGGTCACGAAGCCCCGTCCGGGTCACGCTGATCTCAGCGGCGTTCTCAAGTACGATCGATCAGACATTCGCGATATCCTAGAGCGGGCCAGCGCGCGAGACACCGTCTCCCGCACTGCGGTGGGCGCCTTCTGCAAACAACTCCTGTCGCCTTTCGGCATTCGAGTCATGGGCTATATCCGATCCATTGGCAACGTCGCGGCGAATTTGGACGGGCTCTCATACGAGGAAACCTATGCACGTGCGGAAGAGTCGCCCGTGCGCACCGCCGATAAGCAGGCGGAAGAGAAAATGATCGCCTTGATCGAGGAGTGTAAGAAAGCAGGCAATACGTTAGGCGGCATCTTTGAGATTGTAACGTTAGGATTGCCCCCTGGTCTGGGCACGCACACGCAATGGGATAGGAAGCTCGATGGGCGATTGGCGCAGGCCTTGATGAGCATTCAGGCGATCAAGGGCGTTGAAATCGGGCTTGGGTTCGAAATGGCACGTCGTCGTGGATCGCAGGTACATGATGAGATTTTTTTCGATCCGGCGAAGATGGTCAGCGAGGGCACGCCGCGGATTGTGCCAACGGGCTTTTACCGCGGCAGCAATAACTCCGGCGGCACCGAAGGGGGAATGTCCAATGGCGCGCCTCTGGTTTGTCGAGTGGCCATGAAACCGATTTCGACGCTCATGAGTCCTTTGCAATCCGTCGATCTACGTTCGAAACAGCCGACGGACGCGTCTGTTGAACGGTCGGACGTTTGCGCTGCCCCGGCTGCCGCCGTAGTCGGTGAATCTGTCGTGGCTTTTGAGCTGGCTAATGCTTTCCTGGAAAAATTCGGCGGTGATTCGCTGCGCGAGATCAAACGTAACTACGAGAGCTATCTAGAGCAAATCAAGAACTACTAATCCGTTGTCTCAAGCAGGCGTTCGAAATATTGGGCTGATTGGTTTCATGGGAGTAGGGAAAAGTGCCGTGGGGCGAACCCTCGCCAAGAGGCTAAAAAGGCGTTTCGTCGATCTCGACCGGGTCATTGAGAAGTCCGAAGGAATGAAGGTGCGGGAAATATTCGCTCAAAAGGGGGAAGATTATTTCCGCCGGCTGGAAAAACTCACCCTGGCTCAAGTCTTACAGGAGGAGGGGCAAATCGTCGCCACCGGCGGCGGAGTTATCATGGATCCAGAGAATCTAAATTTGCTCCGGGAAAAAACTCTGCTAGTGTGTCTGACGGCATCAACTGACGTTCTCTTGAGCCGAGTAGGAAATGGCTCGAAACGACCATTGCTCAAGGGACCTAATCGGAAGGAGCGCATCGAAGCGCTTTTAAAAGAGCGGCAGAGCTATTACGCTCAAGCTCATGTGACGATCGATACCAGTAAAGCAACCATGGACCAAGCGGTCGATCAAATCGTCGCCGTTCTCGAATCGAAAACCTGATAGCATGCAAACATTGACTGTAAATCTGGGTGATCGCTCGTATCCTATCTATATCGGCGCGGGGATCTTATCGCGCGCCGGCGAGTTGCTTGAACAGGCTGGCGTGCGCGGCAAAGTAGCGATCGTCAGCAATCCTACGGTGGCGCAACTCTATTTGGATACAATGCACGAGGCGCTCACGAGTTCCGGCTATGAGGTGGTGCCGGTTCTTGTTCCGGACGGAGAGGAACATAAGAATCTGGGTACTCTGTCCACTATCCTTGATACTCTCGTCATTAACAGGTTCGAACGGAAATCTTGTGTAATGGCGCTGGGTGGCGGCGTCGTAGGCGATTTAGCTGGTTTTGCCGCAGCGACCTATCTGCGCGGCGTCCCGTTTGTGCAAATACCGACTACCTTGTTAGCTCAAGTCGACTCCAGCGTAGGAGGGAAAACCGGCGTCAATCATCGTGACGGCAAGAACTTGATCGGCGCTTTTTATCAGCCGCGCTTGGTGATCGTTGACCTGACCGTGCTGTTGTCGTTACCGCGCCGAGAGCTCATTGCCGGACTAGCCGAGGTGATTAAGTACGGCATTATTGAAGATCCGGATTTGTTTAGTGTTTTGGAACAGAAGATGGCTAGTTTGCTGGCTTTAAACCTCGAATTATTGACTCATGTCGTAGCCAAATCCTGTGCGATCAAGGCTCGTGTGGTGGAGCAGGATGAGCGCGAGGATGACTATCGCGCGGTACTGAACTACGGACATACTCTAGGGCATGCATTGGAGGCGGCAACAAATTATCAGACCTTCCTTCATGGCGAAGCGGTGGCAATCGGCATGGCTAAGGCCACGGCGATTTCATTTCAAAAAGGTTTCTGTGATGCCGCGACCATTGACCGGATAAACCAGCTCATCGTTAAGGCCGGTCTGCCAAAGGAGATTCCGCCGGGATTATCCGCGCAGGCGTTGGTCCGCGGTATGGAAGTAGATAAAAAATCCGCAGACGGCAAGATTAAATTTGTTATGTGTGCCGGCATCGGTAAGACCGGGTTTTATTCATTGACTCCAGAGCAGGTTGTAGCGACCATCGGTGTTTAGCGAAACTCGAAAATCGCCTGCCTACCGAGACACTATTTATGACAAAGAAAAAAATCCTGATCCTCAATGGCCCTAATCTCAATCTCCTGGGTAAACGGCAGCCAGAAGTCTATGGCCGGTTGACGCTGGAAGAGATCAATAAAAAGATCCGAACACTGGCCAAGGAACTCGACGTGGTCGTGGAGATCCGGCAGTCAAACAGCGAAGGCGAACTGGTAGGATGGATCCAAGAAGCGCCGGCAGAGTTTGGCGCTATCGTCGTTAATCCGGCCGCTTACACGCATTCAAGCGTCGCCATGCGGGATGCTATTACCGCCGTGGGCATACCGACTGTGGAGATTCACATCTCTAATATTTATAAAAGGGAAGATTTCCGAAAACATTCTTACATCGCCGGTGTCGCTGTTGGGCAGATTACCGGGTTTGGCGTGCAGAGTTATCTGCTCGGGCTCAGGGCAGCGGTGGAACAATTGGGAGAATTAAACTAGCGGCTAGTGCTAGTCGGGTAATTTTTGGCCTTCATTTCTTGGATTAAAGCATCACGCTCTTTTTGCAGCGTGTCGATTTCCACTCGGAGGTCGCTGAGTTCCTTTTCCTGAGGCTCAAATTCGGAATCCGCTGCCCCTCTTCGATCCTTCAGTCTGGACATTAAATCCGCGGTTAGTGCTTTGTAGCCCTCCTTCGTCGCACTTGAGGATGTTGAACCGCCTTGCGATGCAGCAAAATAACGCTCCTTAGCCGTTTCTAGCTTCTGAGTGGCTTCGGCGAGCCGTTTTTGATATTGCTTTTCTTCGTCAGAGTTCACGATAGCTTTTTTGGGTTCTGAACCAATTACCTCTCTTGAATCCTCCGAGGCCACAGGTGGCGCTGTCGGGGAAGAACTCGGTGTTCGTGGGGCGGCAGCTTCAAGGTTTGAAATGCTTAGACCTTGTTGATCCGTACTCCCTGCTTTCATGATTGTTTGAATCTGGTCTTTGGGTATACCGAGCTCTCCACCCAACCCCTGGATTTTAACCATGGAACCTTCTTCACGGTAACTCTGCGCCGTGATCCGCCGGCCATTTTTTAATATCAACGTGTAATCAGCCGATGCCGGAACAGCAAGCCAAAACAGGGCGGATACGATGATGGGAAGACCTATTCTCATGATAATGATTATATCACGAGGTATTGCATTGTGGTACCTTTGCGGAACGTCCCATGGGTGTGCGACAAATTTGTGGGTGAAAAGAACTAACCGAGTGCACGAGCCTCC
>JBBDNJ010000165.1:0-23018 GCA_040877705.1 Binatia bacterium
GCATCGACCTTCAGCTTCCCGGCATCCATGTGCCGCCTGAGATCGGCCAGATGTTGCTCCGGAACCGAAAAGGTGACGTTGATCGGGTTAACCTGGTTAATAACAACGAGCGGCGATCCATCGTTGACTCGGACTAAGTTACCCTCGTTCACCAGTAAGCTGCCGACCCGCCCGCCCACTGGGGAATAAATATAGCAATAGCTCAACTGCACCTTGGCAGTTTCCACGGCCGCTCTATCCGCGTCCACCACCGATTCGGCGGCATCGGCATTGGTTTTTATCTGATCGTATTGTTCTCTAGATACGTACTGCTTCTCGACCAGTTCGGCATAGCGCCGCACCTGTTCGCGCAAGTTCCTGAGCTGTGCGTTGTCGCGCGCCAAATTGGCTTCGGCCTGCTTGAGAGCGGCTTCGAAAGGACGCGGATCGATCGTGAAAAGCTGTTGCCCTTTTTTGACGTCTTGGCCTTCTGTGAAATGAGCCTGCATGAGGACGCCGGTGACCTGGCTCTTGATGGACACCGTCGTATAAGGTTCGACGTTGCCGACCGCGCGCAACTGCACCGGGACGGCCTTCTGAATCGCGGTCACGACGAGAACCGGCACGGCTTCACGAGCGCGGCCGCCCGCACCGCCGCGTCCTTGACTGCCCGTGCGAGCTTGACCGCCGGAGCTTTGCTGCGCGCCTTCTTCCGGCGCGGCGCCGACATTATTCTGGGATTTATTGAGCGACCATGAAGAGTATTGCTGGAAGCCGGCAAAAGCGCCCACTACCACGAGCAGTGTGACAATCCAAAGAGAACGCCTCATTACCTTAGCCTCCTGGGCCGTGTTATGTGAAAGCTACGCTACCTTATCGAGCCCGGTCTAAGAACGCTAACGCGGTTATCCCCCATCGCTCTGGCGAGCTGGGCGTCGGCGATCCGGTAGTCATAAAGAGTGCGAACATAGTTGGTTTGCGCGTCGGTAAAAAGAGTCTCGGCGTCGGTAACTTCAATGATCGAACCCACCCCGACCTGGTAGCGCCCCTGCGCCAAATCGAGATTTTCCTTGGCCGCCCGGGCCGCCGCTTCGGTGGCCAGAATGCGCTCCTGGGTTTCGACGACCCTAAGATAGCTCTGCTCAACCTCCAGGGCAATTTGCTGCCGCCGCTCTTCTTCCTGGGCTCTGATGTTGTTGTAATTGTGTAAAGTCTCCTCGACTCTATGGGTTGTGCGAAAACCGTCGAAGATGGGAATATTGAGGCTCAATTGCGCCTGCCAGACGGGTTGAAGGGGAAAGGTACTTTCACCACCTCCACTGGAATTTCTCCGGCCATAGAACGCATCGAAAACGATGTCGGGCAAATGGCCTCTTCTAGCGGTCGCGATCAATTGATCCGATGCCCTTCTTTGCGCCTCAAAGCTTTGTAACTCCGTACGCCTCTCGAATGCCGTTGACCTGGCGGCCGCCAGATTCATCGACAATTCGATTTCAGGCGAGTCCTGGGCGACCGGCTGTTCGGGCAGGCGCGGCGAGCCCATGGCGTTTCTCAAGGTCACCCAGGCGATCTTGACGGCGTTTTCGGCGGCGATGAGATCGGCGCGCGCGGTATAAAGATTGGCTTCGGCTCGCGCAACATCGATGCGCGCGCGCGTCCCGACTTCGTAAAACCCTCGAGCTTGGCGCACCAGCAGCTCGCGGTTGCGAACCGTCTCCTGGCGCACCGTAACTACGGCCTGCACGCCCAAGTAGACGTAATAAGCCTGCTTAATGCTGAGAACGATATCCTGTGTCGTAGTCGAATAATCCTGGCGCGTGGCATCGACCGTTTCTCGCGCCGCCTGCACCGTGCCTTCGCGTTTGCCGAAGTTGTACAGCGTTAAATTCATATTCGCCTGACTGGTAAAGGTATCAAAAGCGTTGGAGCTGGCACTGGTGGATGAGGACGAGTTGGTGGTGCGGTACGAGTTATTGAAGTTTATCGTTGGATAATAGCCGGACATTTGCTGGCCCAGAATCGCTTCCTGGGAGCCGATTCTTTCCCTGGCTGCCCTGATCCGCGGATGGTTTTCCAAACCGATGCGAACGGCGTCTTCAATGGTCAGAAGCTTGTCTTGAGGCGGAGTTTGCGTGGCGGGCGCAGCCTGAACCTGCAATGCCACGTCGGCGGCCCTGACAAAAGGCGCCAGGTAAAACGTCCCCACCACCAGGCACAACCAAAGTCGTGGGAACAGAGTAGCTTTCCACACGGTCATAGACTTCCCCCCTTATGTAAGTGCGGGCAGACTATATTGTTTTTATTGGACGAAAGCAAAATCTCGAAGCAACGAACATCGTTTACCATTGCCGGCGCGATGGGTGGTCCGATTAGTGGTAAGTGCGGAAGATCCGGAGCGGGGCGGCGCTGCCGCCTCGCCTCCCGGCAATCATCCGGGGCATGGAGAATTCGGTCTACGCCGGTGAATCTCGCAGGGGTTACCGACTGTTTCGGATGTCTTCCAGGTGTTTTTTAGCATCGATAAAGTCTGGATTGATCTTGAGCGCCGCCTCGAACTCCCTCTCAGCTTCGCCGTAACGTCCGCGCTCGGCCAGCGCTCTGCCCAGCTCATAATGCGCAACGTCATCGTCGGCGCATAAATTCAAACCTTCCCGGTAAAGTACGATCGCTTGATCGGAATCGCTTGACGCCTTGGCCTTCTCGAAATAATCGCGGAATGCGCGATTGCAGTCCTGCTGCTTTTGTTCTTGCAGTTGTTGACCGGCCAGTATCGCGTCGAGTTCCCTGCGCTGCCGAATGATTGCCGATTCTTGCTGCTTGATTTGCTCCGCCTGCTTTTCGAGTATCTCTGAACTGCAGGCGGAAAGCAGGGTCGCGACAGCCAAAAATAACGAGGCGATTCGACGATTCATCGCTTTCATGTTCCGTAACTCGTTACACCTACGCTTTCGTTTTCATTTCCTCCAAAGCCAGATAGATCTTTTCCGCTTTAATGGGTAGATCCTTGATGCGCACACCGACGGCGTCGAAGATCGCATTGGCGATTGCCGGGGCCACTGGAATCAAAGCGCTCTCACCGATTCCTTTGGCGCCGAACGGCCCGTTCTTGTCCGGAATTTCAATGGCAATCGTGTCGATGACCGGGGGCATGTCGCCCAGCGACGGTAAAACGTAATCGACTAAATTGGGATTGATGAGCTGGCCGTTGTCGTAGGCGATCTCTTCGAATACCGCCTGACCGATACCGGTAATCGCTGCGCCGGCGAGTTGCTGGCGGCAGCCCAGAGGATTGAGCGCTTTTCCCACGTCCACCGCGGTGGCGTACTTGAGGAGCTTGAATTTTCCGGTGTCGACGTCTACTTCGACTTCAGCGGCGCCGGCCGCTAAAAACCAAAAGGCCGAAGTGCTCTTGTCGCCGTATTCGTCTTTGACTGAAGTCTTTACCTGGCCTTCGCCGATCAGCGTGCCGCCTTGCATGCCGAATCTTTTGAACATGACTTCGGCGTAATCGACAGTACTCTCCGGCAAGCGTATTTTGCCGCCGTCGAAGCTGACTTTGTCTTCGGGCACTTGGTACTCTTTCACGACCGTGTCCTTCAGTTGTCGCATGATGTCCTGCGCGGCGAGTTGCACCGCTTTGCCCATGTGGAAAGTCGACCGGCTCGACGAAGTCGTCAAATCATAAGGCACGATATCGGTATCGACGCCGAGCACCTGAATTTTTGCCAGTGGAATTCCCAGCTCTGTGCCGGCGATTTGCGCCAGCACCGTCTCTGATCCCTGGCCCATCTCGACGGTGCCGCTATATATGGACAGGCTGCTGTCTTCGTTGAGCTTCACCGTGGCGCACGAGATCGACGGCGTAATGGTCGCCTTGATCATGCATGCCAACCCCTTGCCCTGCTTCAGATTCTTCCCAATTGAACCTTGAACCGCTGAACTATTGAACGATTCTTTTTCTCCCCATCCGATGGACTTGGCGACTCCATCGAGACAGTCTTTTAAGCCCACGCTGCGCAGCTTTTCTTCGGTGACAAAGCGATCGCCGTCAACATAACCGTTGTTCAAGCGCAGCTGGAGCGGATCCATTTTTAATGCCGCGGCGATGATATCCATTTGCGACTCTACCGCCCATGCCGATTGTGAAACCCCGAAGCCGCGGAAGGCGCCCGCCGGCGGCTTGTTGGTGTAAACCGAATAAGAATCTATTTTCAGGTTGGGAATACGGTACGGCCCCGCCGCCGTGTAGCCGGACTTTTTTGCCACGCGCGGTCCGATTTCGGCATACGCGCCGGTGTCGAGATGAATCTCGCATTCCCTGGCGACCAGCGTGCCGTCGTTCTTCACGCCGGTCTTCATGCGGATCACCGCGGCGTGTTTGGTGATGGTGTAAAAAACTTCTTCGCGCGACAGCACGATCCGGACCGGGCGCCGCGTTTTTTGCGCTAAGGCGACCGTAATCGGCTCCACCTTGGGATAGACTTTGCCGCCATAGCCGCCGCCGAGGTAGGGAACGATGACCCGCACTTTCGACACTGGAACTTTAAAAATATTGGCCAGTTGCGTGCGCACGACGAAGGGGTTCTGCGTCGTCGCCCAGACGGTGATGCGCCCCGGCTCCGCTGACGCGATGCACGCGTGAGTTTCCAGAAAGCTGTGCTGCGTCGCCGGCAACGTGAACGTGTCTTCGAAAATATGATCGGCTTCTGCAAACCCTTTCTCAATGTCGCCGCGATTGAGCTTAAAATGACTACAGACGTTGGTGCCTTCCACCGGCTTGATTTCGGCAAGGTCGGCGAAACCGAAGTCCGGCAATTTGATCGATTGATGAACTAACGGTGCGCCGCCCTTCAAGGCTTCATGCACATCGAGCACCGCCGGCAGTTCCTCGTAATCGACTTCTATCAAACGCAGCGCCTCTTCAGCGGCATCGGTACTCACTGCCGCGACCGCGGCAACCGGATCGCCGACATGGCGCACCTTTTCCACAGCGACGATAGTTTGATCTTTGAATACCGGTCCATAATAAGGTTCGATGCCTTGGTCGTGGAGAATGTCGGCGCCCGTGATGATGGTGAGGACGCCGGGAACTTTGAGAGCTTTAGAGATATCGATTTTTTTTATGCGGGCGTGCGGCAGCGGGCTGCGCAAAATTTTGCCGTGGCACATGCCCGGCATGTGCATGTCAGCCAGATAGAGCGCCCTGCCCGTGACCTTGGTTTCGTAGTCGAGCCGGCGCACTGATTTGCCGATGTCCGTAGGTTCCATCGAATCCAATCCTTCCATCATCCGTACCTAAGCTTGCGCTCTCGAAAACCTGCCCGTCAAGAAGGCGGCGATTGCAAGGCGGAGCGAAGGTTCGCACCGGAGCGTACACGAGCAGTACGTGAGGATGCGAGCCTGAAGCGACAACGCCGCAAGCGCCCCTTATCGACGGCTCAGGTTCTCGCCACGTTCTTAACCGCTTGCATGATTTCCTGATAGCAGCCGCAGCGGCAAAAGTTGCCTGCCAAATAATCTCTGATCTGTTGTTCTGAAGGCCGCGGACACTCATCGAGCAGCGCTTTGGTCGTAAGGATGAACCCGGAAGTGCAATAGCCGCACTGCAAGGCGCCAAACTCCATGAAGGCTTCTTGGATCGGGTCGAGCTTACCGTTGCTGCCTAGCCCTTCAATGGTCAAAAGCTCGCAGCCATCCGTATCGACTGCCAAAACCGAGCAAGCGCTCACCGGCTTGCCGTTGACCAACAGCGTGCAGGCGCCGCACACTTGGATGTCGCAGCCAAGCTTGGCGCCGGTCAGGCCGAATTGCTCGCGCGCTAGATCCAGCAGCGTGGTGCGCGGCTCGACCTCAACGGTTTGCTCTAATCCGTTGACCTTCAGTGAAATCGATTTCTTCATAGGGTACAAAAACTACCACGGTTCGACTTCAGATCGAGTGGTTGTCTTTCACGCCAATTACTCCAGCTCATCCAGTCGCCATGGCCCGCTCATAGGCCGTGTACGCCGCCCGTTTCACCAATGTGCGCACCACTGCACGTTTGTACTGTTCCGAGCCCCGGAGATCGTCCGAGGGGCTGCACTCCTGCGCTGCCACGGCGCCCGCATCGTCCAACAGTTCAGGCGTGAGCTTTTTCCCGGCAAGAAGCGCTTCGGCCTTTTGCGCTCTGACCGGCGTGGGGCCGACGCAACCGAGCACGACACGAACGAGTTGGCAGGTTTCACTACCGGGCTCCAGAGAAACCCGCACCGACACACCGGCCGATGGTTTGTCGACGACGGAACTGCTTGAGAAACGGAGATATTCAATGCCCGAACCAGAAGGCAGAGTCGGAATCACTACATGGGTGAGAATCTCGTCTTCTGCAAGGCTCGTTTGATAGAAGTCGACAAAGAGCTCTTGCACGAGGATAGTACGGCTGCCGCTGGCGCTCGTGATGTTCGCTTGGCTATCGAGCGAGATGAAGATCTGCGATAGATCCGTCAAGGGTTCACCCGAGGCAAGATTGCCACCGACGGTGCCGATATTACGCACGCGAATGTTCGCTACTTCGCGTTCCGCTTCGCAGAGAACCGGCAGTTTCTCTTTGACCAACGCGGAAGTCTCAAGTTCGCGATGCGTGACCAAAGCACCGATTCTTAACCCATCCTTGGGATCGAAAGATACCCCCTTCAGCTCGGCAATTTTTTTAATATTGACCAGAGCCTTGGGCTGATAGAGCCCCTGCTTCATCAGGATCGAAAGCTGGGCTCCCCCCGCATAGACTTTGGCTTCCCCGCCATGCTGCTTGAGTAGGGCGCAAGCTTCGGCAACGGTCGTGGGTTCGAGGTAATCGAAGTTTCTCATCGTCTTTAGAGATACTTGACTTTGTCGACACCTGGAATTTCCACTTTTTCGAAGCGCCAACGCTCTTTCATCGGCGCGGTAGCGTCTACACCTAAACCGGCGGTGACGCGCGCCTCGGGACAAGACGGGTCAAGCGTCGAACAGGCGATATTGGGAATAATGATGGCGTCCTTGTCCGCCTGGAAACGCGTAGCCATCGCCCAATCCACCTGCATCGGATCGAAAGGATCGATGTCCTCGTCGACCACGATCACCTGCTTGAGCCCAATCCCCATCGAAAGCAGCGCCAAAATGACGTTACGCCCTTCATTCTCTGCGCGTTTTTTTATCGAAATCACGACATGGTGGCGGAAAGTTCCGCCCGGCGTCAGGTTGATCGCTTTGACTTCGGGAACGATCTTTTTGACTTCGCGATAAACAACCGCGGCATTGCCGTATTCGATCAGCGTATGATTCTCGGTTACCGGCATGCCGGTCAGCGCGGTCTGCCAGATCGGATTTTGCCGCATCGTAATGGCGGTCACTTTGAGCAACGGCGCCTGCTTCGCTTCGCTGTAACAGCCGGGATACTCGCCATAAGGCCCGTCAGCTACTCGTTCGCCGGGAAGCGTGACACCTTCGATAACGATCTCGGCGAATGCCGGCACCTCGACATCAATCGTTTCGCACTTGGTTAGCTTCACCGCCGCACCGCGCAACCCGCCGGCGACGTAGAACTCGTCGATGCCGTAAGGAACCTTGGCTTGCGAGCCGACGATAATGGCGGGATCCACGCCGACGGCGGTCGCGACTTCGAGGCCGCGCCCTTTTTCCTCAGCCATGAGAATCATGCGGCCGAGGTGGTGATCCGCTGGTGCCCAGAGCGAAAGCCGATCCTTGCCTAAAACCAGCATGCGGTGAATCGATAAATTACGCACTCCGGAATCGGGGTCTTTGCCGATCTGCACGCCGATGGTGACGTAAGGCCCGCAGTCTTTGCTCGCATGGGTGACAATGGGAATTTTTGTTAGATCGATTTGATTACCGGTCCATTTGATATCCTTGACCGGCCCGGTTGAGACCAACTCCGGCACAATGCGTTGGTCTTCCAAAGTCAGATAGCGCTCGAGCATCTTATCTTGCGGCACGCCCAGACCCAGCGCCACCAATTTGCGAGTTGCGAAGAGCCCCCCCAAAACGCGCCACCCGGGATAGCCTTTGACGTTTTCAAACAACAGCGCCGGCCCTTCGATGTCCGAAGTCTTGCGCATGCCCGCGGCGATCTCGTACTTGACACTGACTTCGTCCTTGACGCGCAGGAGCTGTTTGTGACTTTCCAGATGGGTCAAAAAACCTCTTAGATCTTCAAACATGACAAGCTCCTGACCGAAATTTGTCGCCACCCATGGTTCAATACAAGCGGCATAACGACTGGAAGTCTTTTATCAGCGATGCGACGCTCACTTCAACCGCAAAAACGCGTCGATCTCGCCCGGGATACGCGAGCCTATGACCCGGCCAAAGACAACAAGATGATCGCTGGCCGGGATTAGAAAGAAATAGAAATCATTTCCCGCTAACTTTTGTAGATCACCACCCGGAGATCTTTGCCGCGACCTCCCTCGGGGCAAGCGCTGACGCCGACGAGACAATCCATTTCAGCCCGCAGATCCATTTGATCGCCGCCGGCCCTCGGACGCGTCATCGCATAACGCATGGAGCCGGTTTTGCCATTAATTACCATGGTTTGAAAAATATTGAACGGGCTCGGCACGTCTTCTTTGGCGACACCATAAGGCTTTAACGCTCTGGCGAGATTCTCCCAGCAGCCATGCTTCGGCGCCACGCCCCGTTTTCGCCCAAGCCGCTTCCACACACCGCCGTAAATTGCGAAAATCTTATCGCCCCATTTTTTGTAGAAAGAGGTGCTGCACATCCCCTTTTCCATGTCGTGGGTGCCTCGATAGGTATCCTTCACGATCGTTTGCATGACGTTATTGTACTTCGAAATCAGCATGTCACCGGTTGTCACGTATATTTTTCCCTGATCGACCTTGGTACGCGCCTGGTCGAATCGCTCTTGCACATTATGCAAATTAAAAACGACGTAGTCAGCGGTAGACTCGCCGATGACTCGAATGATTTGGCCCTTTTTGACCACGAAAGTTTTTCCGGTATTGCTTTTGATCGTTGATTCACTGATGATCGTCACGGTTTCCTCCAGGAATGAATGTTTGCCGACTGACAAATTAACCGAATGAACTTGCCAAAAGCAAGTTAGAAATTGCCGTACGAAATAACGAGTGCCTGCTAGGAAAATTGCTAGGACTTGTGATATAGACTTTCGCACTTCAATGATGGCTTATCGACTCAAAGCGGTTGGTGGGTTGTAGTCCATGCTAGACAAGACCTGTCTAAAAATAGGAAACGATAGATGGCCAAATCGGTAACGCAACCGCGCGCTGACAACCTCCCAGCGGACAACCAGGTCATTCGGGTCGAGGCTGTCTCCAAGCTTTTTCGCACTCCCGGCGAAGGCGCCATCCGCGCGCTCCAGGAGATCAGTCTGAATATTCCCTACGGGGAGTTCGTTACCGTGGTGGGACCCAGCGGCTGCGGCAAATCCACGTTGATCAAGCTCATCGCCGGATTTTCCGCGCCCTCGTCCGGACGAATTCTCTACCAGGGTGAAGAAGTCCGAGGACTCAATACCAAAGTAGGCTACGTTCCCCAGGAAAGTAAGCTCTTCCCATGGCTCACGGTAGAAGAAAACGTCGGCTTCGGTCTGGATTCCAAGCGCTTTCCGCGCCCGGAACGAGAGCGGCAGGTGCGTTATTACATCGACCTAGCCGGCCTCACCGGCTTCGAAAAATACTATCCGTCACAACTATCCGGCGGTATGAGCAAACGGGCTTCCATCATGCGCGCTCTGGCTTATGAACCGCCGGTCATCCTGATGGACGAGCCCTTCGGCCCGCTCGATGCGCAGACCCGGATGGTGCTTCAGGACGAGCTTCTAAAGATCTGGGAGCAAAAACGCCAAACCATTGTATTCGTCACCCATGATCTAGTAGAAGCAGTGGCATTGGCTGATCGGGTCGTGGTCATGACGCACCGGCCGGGAAAAATCAAGGACATTATCGACGTTCCCATGGCCCGGCCGCGAAATATTTTCGAGATTCACCGGCAAGAAGGATTCGACGAGGCGTATGGACGCTTGTGGAATATTTTCCGCCACGAGCTCAATCTTCGGTCACATTAAGGACTCAGTGCCGTGTCAAAAGACGCAAGCCAGGAGCACTCGGAAATCGGCAGCGCCAAGGAAGTTGTCGAGCTCAAGAGGGAACCCGGTTTCAACTTGCGCGGCATGGGAATTACGCTCGTCCGCTTTGTTATTGTCGGCGGATTCTTGTTGCTCTGGCAAATAGCGTCAGGCCGCTGGATCGAACCCTTCCTGATCAGCAGCCCGAGCCGCATATTTACTTCGCTGATCGCCGGTTTTCAGTCCGGTGATTTGCTCCAGCATACCTGGGTCACTTTTACAGAGATTGCCATCGGCTTTCCCCTGGGCGCGATTTCAGGCATCGCTTTGGGTTATTGGTTCGGTCGCAGCCGGGTGCTGGCGGAGGTTTTCGAGCCCATCATCATCGCTCTTAATGGAATCCCGCGCACTGCCTTAGCGCCGCTTTTCATTGTCTGGCTAGGGATCGGGATATGGTCCAAAGTCGGTGTCGTCTTTTTACTGACCTTTTTCCTGAATTTTTTTAACACCTATACCGGCATGCGCCAGATGGATCAGGAATACGTCGACCTCGCCCGGCTTATGCGCGTGCGCGGGTTAAAACTGACATTTCGGGTCATACTGCCGGCGATCTCCCCGTATGTTTTTACCGGAATCAGAACCAGCATTCCTTTTTCGGTTATAGGCGCCATCGTCGGTGAATTTATTGCCGCAACTGAAGGAGTAGGTTTTTTTATTCGTCTCTCGGCTGGAATCTTCCGGACTGCGGACGTCTTTGTCGGCATCATCGTTCTTATGTTCATGGTGATCATCATGGATCAAATCGCCGGGATAGTAGAAAGGCGGGTTCTAAGATGGCAGGCACAATCGGAACATGTAGGGGTTCAAGGATAGAAAGGAGATTGGCAATGAAGAACGGAAATAGGTTTCAACTGATTTCGGCAATCTTGGTGGCGCTGCTTTTTTTAGTCGCGCGGGTTCCACAAATCAAGGCGCAACAGAAAGACATGCCTGAGGTAACCATCGCGACCGCGGTGTCGAATATGGCGTTTAGCGCGCTATGGGTTGCCGAGCAGCTCAAATATTTCGAACAAGAAGGGGTGCGCGCCAAAATCACCTCCGCCGGAGGCGGTTCCCCCTGCCAATCCGCCGTGGTAGGCCGCTCCGTGAACTTCTGCGCGTCGAGTTCCGAGGGGCTGGTGCTCGCCCATGTAGAGGGCGCACCGTTAGTCGCCGTTCAGGCGCATAACCGCGCCTTGACTCTAAGCCTCGTTGTTCGTAAGGAAATCGCCGAGAAACACAAAGTCACTCGTAAGAGCCCACTGAGCGCGCGGCTCAAAGTACTGTCACAACTCGGCCCCATCGGTGCTACGAGCCCCGGGGCCGTGTCGGAACAGATTTTCAAATTTCTCGTAGCCAAGGCTGGAGACGATCCCCGTAAACTCAAATTCGTGTATCTGGGAGGCCCGCAGTTGCCTGCTTCGCTGATGAATGGCGTGGTTGATGCTTTCGCCCTGTCGCCACCCTCGGCGGAGGTAACGGAAGCCGCAGGCAAAGGCTATGTGCTGATTCCGCTCGGTCTCGGCGAAGTGCCGGAACTGACCGACTACCCCTATGAAGTGCTCATGGCGCGTCCGGATTACGTCGAGGACAATCGTAAAGTCGCGATGGCCGTGGCTCGGGCGATTTCCCGTGGCGGCGCGCTGTTTCACACCAAACCGGAAGCGGCAAAGTCAGCTCTCAGGGCCCATCGTTTCTCGAATCCGGGAAAATTGGACCAGAAGGTTTTTGACTTATCCTTTGACGGGATTAAGCCGGCGATGCCTCGGTGGGGCGATATGTCGGTGGAGGGTTGGAAGAAAGTCATCAGCTTCGCCGGCGGTGCGGGCATCATTAAAGACAAATCGAAAATGCCGTCCGCCGAGCAAGGAGTCCTCTGGACAAACAAGTTTGTTGGTAAGCCGTCGTGACCGGGCGGCTTAGACTGAAAACTTCCGGAAGAATATGAGATGATCATTCAACAAACAAAAACTGCCGGTCGCGCTCCCCTCAAATCCCAGTGAAAACTCTCCAGCTGGAGGGGCGCAGTCCAATCCTTGTTTATGGCAACTTCGGCTTCGCCAACGAACAAATGATTTTCCCGACTGAACCACTACCTCGCATCTCCGGTGGATACTACAGTCAGGAGCCGTGCTAGCGAATGGCCAAAGACCACGAAATCACGCGGGTTTGCCTGAAGATGGGAAACAGTTCTCGTCCATTTCCCAGTTCCATTTCCCAGTTCTTGCCCCCGCTGGTAGAAATAGCTTACACTGAGATTATGCCATCAGTTTTGACAGCAAAACCAGTCAATGCTCAGGTGAGGTTTAGGTGTTTTTTCGTTCCACCGCGTTATGAATTCTTTAAGGTGGAAGTAAGCACCGCTCTGGCAACCAGATTTGCCGAAACTTACGGCTTAAAATCGACAGATATTATCGTCAACCAAAATGCTGCCAGCAGCCAATATCTTTCTTTGCGATATATTCTTAAGGGAGAACCGTTTCGGTACATGGATGTATCTGTCGGCCTTGACCAAGGAGAGGTTTACTTTTCTAATCCCGCCACAATTCCGGAGTTGATGACCGAGGTCGGAAGGGTGTGGAGTATTTTTCTTGAAATGTTAACGCCGACGGTGCAAAGCAGTTATTTCGAGGCGACGCTTCACTGTGAAACGGAAAAACCGGGTGCGAAAGCATTCCTCAACGAAATGGTGAGGCTGACGTCGGACGAATCCGAATTGCGAAAAGGGTTTTCAATTGTCACGCAGCTTGGTGGTGTCAACAAACTGACTTTGGAAGTTTCCGATTCAGTCCAAGATGGGCTATACGTTGTTTTCGCCTCTATAAGCAATGTAGTTTTGCGTGATACCCCAGCCTTCTCCAAGGCGTTCGAATCAACGTTGGCTACGTATCGCAAGTTACAAAATATCGCGTCTGTTCAGATTTTGGAGCGCAACATAGATGGAAGCTTTGCAACGAGAAATTGAAGACGAGCGAAAATCTAGACTGACTTATTTTCCTCAGCATACGAGAGTGGGAAGTCTAGGATGTTGGGGCTCGCCCGCTGGATTAACTATGTCCACGGTTGGTTTCGCTGCTGAAATCGCCACAATTTTTCGTCACCAGTCCCCCAGAATTTTGGACATTCCACTCCCGACACTTTCTGGCGAGAGTGTACTGAGCATCCTAGCGTCCCATCGAGGCGACGCGTCCCCGTCTTCTCCTGGACTTCGGGAACGTGAGATGGAGTGGAGGCGCACGCATGCTGAAACGCTGAGACAGTTTGAAAACCAGTGGGTAGTGCTTGAAGGAGAAAGAATAATCGCCCATGACTCCAATGCGGCACAGGCTATCCGACAAGCAAAATCACGCGGAATTCGAACACCGTATGTTTTCTTTGTCGAACCGGAATCTGATGAATCTGTCAGGATTGGTTTGTAACCATTGGTCCTCGTCAATTACCCGCATTCCTTCAACTATCGTGAGCTTCCGTTTGGAAATTTTCCGATTATCCAAGTTCGTATAACCCGCCAAGACGATCTGGAACTTGGGATCGATATTGATGCTTATCTCGATTCCGGCGCAGAACTTTCTCTCTTTAATGGAGATTTTCTCGCCGCCCTCGACATTAGCCTAATAAATAACAGACCGAAGCCATACAGTTCGACTGTTGGTCACTCTGTGACGGGTTATCTGCACGAGGTGCGGCTAACCGTGCCTACCGTCGGTGACTTCAATCTAGAGATTGGCTTCAGTGACGTTCCAATCAGAAGAAACCTTCTCGGTCGTGATTTTTTCAATTTCGTCCAAATCGGCTTTCGTGAGCACCAGCAGCAATATTATCTAAATACAACACCCTAGTGAACGGGTTCGATGCCTCAAATGGCTCAATACAGAATCGGTCATATCGCGGTTTAGCGGTGTGCAGGAATATCGGAGATATGTGCAGAGCGAGATTGCGGAAGAGATCGACGACTTTTATAAGAGTCGTAAGCAAATGCCGATTTTGGGCGACAAAGGATTTATCCAGAAGGTGCGGGAAATGCTTGGCGAGAAGGCCAAAGTGGAAACCGCCAAGCCCGAGTCCCGGCAGGTATTTGGTCTGCGCGTCGAAGATATCGCCCGGGCCACGGCGCAAAAGTACGGCAAGCGGGTGGAGGATTTGAAGCGGCGGCGCAAAGGAATCGAAATGAAGCCCGCACGATGGCGATGTATTTGAGTTGGCAACTGGGCGGCCACAAGCACAGCGAGATCGGCAAAGCGTTGGGATTGGACAACGAGTCGTCAGTAAGCTCGGCGTGTCTGGGGATGAAGTTAAGGGTGGCGCAAGACCGCAAGATCGACCAAAGGGCTCAAAGAATTACTGATGTGTTGGCAAAAGCTAAAAGCGGACTTGACCCCTTTACCCTGTACTGACCTGCTCAATGGCCAAGCAAATCTCGTTTAAAATATCCCGCCACCGATACAAATTGCCCTTGCCAACTCCTGGCGGAAAGTTTCGGCAGTGGAAGAATTTTTGGTGCTAGTTCTTGTGGCTATATGCTTCCCAAATTGAGAACGGCCAACTAGAAGGCCGTGCTAAGCAAGGCGAGCGAGCACCGCCAGGATCTCCCAAGATTACTGAACAGAATGCGCCAGGCGAGAGGTTGTCACAGCTAAACCGACAAGCCTTGGCTAATATTCGGTGGTTTAGTGACGAACATATGTAACAGCTTGAACCAGTTCTTTTGCTATCCCAGTAGTGTCTTCGCCTCCTAATGCCAACGTTCCCCAAACGCTTTCTTCTGGATTGATCGGCGTTACGAAAAACATGGATTCTGATTCGAACAAAAGCTTTACCGGGCCAATAGATGATCCGTTTTTTTTCTCGGTGGGTAAATGGAGAGCGGGTAATGAGGCAGAAACAATAAGTGTGACCGTGGGTTTGTTGCCGCCTCCAAACTCCTTACTTAAGTAAGGGTAGGCAAATAACGAATAAATAGATAGCACTCCCAGCAGTTGTACTAAGGCAAAGAACGGGCTGAATCCGCGATATGTCTCGTAAAACAAGGTCTTGGCTGATAAGGGTTCACTTTCCTTGCCGATATTCCAAAACGCCTTGAATGTGCCGTATACCATTCCCGCATTGAGGAAAAGCACTGAATACGTTAAAACGGTTGGAAGATTAAATTTAAAAAAATGCGATGGTCCCATGAATCCTATTCGCTGTTGTGATAACGTCCGTAGCCCTAAATCAATGATACTGATAATGCCAAAAACAATCACCACGGTCCAAAGCACATCAAAGATCCATTTCCTTGATTTCTTTTTTTCCACCGCTGCCGTTGTGCGAACTACTTCGCTCAAAACCATGACACCGCCAATCGTACCCACCGAAAGAAACGCCCAGAGCGCTCCAGCCATGACGTATTCAGGGCGGGCGAGATTTAGGCTTATCAGTCCGTGACGGCCCAAGTCGATGTTTATAATGAGCAAACCTATTATGTATACTGCCCCGACGACAACTAGCCCCAAGCGTGGCACCGCATCTACCCACTGAGGAATCTCAAATGTCTTTTGGAGGTCGACCATATATGTGTGGAGCTATAAACCAGGTGGATGGACGGGGTCAAACACACCGGTGAAGAAATGACAACGAACGTCTCCGATTAGCCATTCAAATTGGCGCCAGAACTAGTGACAGAGCTGCGCAAAAATGTAACGGAGAACAGAGAGGGTCACCCATTAGCGAGATCGGCAAAGCGTTGGGATTGGACAACGAATCGTCAGTAAGCTCGGCGTGTCTGCGGATGAAGTTAAGGGTAGCGCAAGACCGCTAGGTCGACCAAAGGGCTCGAAGAATTACTGATGCGTTGACAAAAAGCTAAAAGCGGACTTGACCCTTTTTCAGGAACTTTGGACTGCGCGTCGAAGAGATCGCGCGGGTCACGGCGAGGGAGTACGGCAAGGGGGTGGAGGATTTGAAGCGGCGGCGCAGGGGAATCGAAAATGAAGCCCGCACGATGGCGATGTATTTGAGTTGGCAACTGGGCGGGCACAAACACAGCGAGATCGGCAAAGCGTTTGGATTGGACAACGAGTCGTCAGTAAGCTCGGCGTGTCTGCGGATGAAGTTAAGGGTAGCGCAAGAACGCTAGATCGACCAAAGGGCTCGAGAATTACTGATGCACTGACCAAAGCTGAAAGCGGACTTGACCCCTTTAGAGCTGCTCAGGTGCCCGAGCGACGAATATTTCATGACACTGAATCTATATCCGATTTGCTGAAAACTCTAGGTACCCGAAGGATTTTGAGTCGCTCAAAGCATGGGTACAAAACGAGCGTTCCTTTCGAGGAGTCTGCAACGCAAATCAACATCACAACCAAGGCAGGTTGAAAAATCTTCCTAAACAACACAGAATTCCCCATCCTGAGTGATGGAGCCAATAGCGCAAATTGAAAAGACTTTTCAGCGATGTGTCCAATTCACGGTTTGTGGGAGAACGAAAGTCAGCGTACCACGGACATGGTTAGCCATTCTGTTGGCCGGACCCCACCCATAGCCCTACCGGATTAGGTGCATCAGAGTCGAAAGTGCTTGTTGAAACAGGCCATATAGCTGACGGCCTTTTTCTGTGTCAAGCGTGAGAGTAGTTGTTATGCTAAGCAACGTGGAGATTGCCACGCCCCTCCAGTCAAATTTGTTCAGACGATCAATAGCAGCCGATAAGTAGTCCAGCCGCTCTGATACTGCTTGAAGCTGCTCCTTAGTGGGCTCAAAGGTCTCTACAAGAAGAACGCGAAATGTGGAAAGCGCGAGCTTGAGTTGTTGCCGCTCTTCTTCGCTAAACCGTCCCGCATAAGCTTCGTTCGGTGCAACTAAGTCATGGGTCGCGGTTGTCCATAAATCTGGCAGCAGTTCCTCGTCGATTGCAGTACGTACTTGACGAGATAACCAGTTTTCAAATCCCTCTCGCACACTATTAAAATTTATATAACCCTCCTCCGGGTAAAAGTAGGGTTCCAACGGTTGAGAAAAGCCCGGCGCATAAACGGTATAATAGTAGTCAAACGCATGAGGGTCTGCCTCGCTATTTTGTGCCGTGAATGTTAAATCAGCGGGGTTATAGCGGATTACAAACGCTGGCCCACCCGACATTGTCGTTTGTTCGCCTCCTGTGAAATCATTTACGTCTAATCCGGCAGCTTGGATCATTTCTAAGAATGCGTTTTTGTACCGTTTGAGCATGTTGGCACACAACGACGATTAAGCCGTCAATCCACGGACTTTCGGAAGAACAACGTCATCAGGATGTTTGACGGGATGCTCTGACCTAACGTTTCGAATTAGCTTTGCGAGCGCAACGTATGTGGCCGGTTGGTTCTCGACCTTGGATGCCATTAGCTCTGCCAATTCGACTTTCTTTTCCCTACTCTGAAAAAAATTTCGTTCCGCGCAGAACTTCTGCAGTTGCGGAAACCACGGCTTTGATACGGCAAAGGCTTGTCTGAAGTGATCTGAGTCTGATCGAATCTGCTCAGGTAAAATAGTTTCGTGAAACGCCGCCGTTAGGAATAATTCAGGCGGAAATGATTCTTCGAAACTACCTCCCTGGTGTCCGCCAGGATAAGTCACGACAGGAGCGTGTGGGATGGGAAATTCATAAACCAAGTCGCTGATCAAGTTCTGCTTGCGGCATGCTTCCAAGGATTTCGTGGATTCGGGGTCGTTATCGTAGGTCAGAATAACAGGCCGATCGAAACTCAGTGTTAAACGCATGAAACGCAAGACTGCCTTCAGACTTCCGTGTCCGTTGTAATTAGCTATTTGAATGCCTACGGCGTCGAAATCAATTGTGCCATAGAGTAACTCTGGAATGGCGATCGCTTCACACTCCCCCTCGACAAATAAGAAAATGCACTGCTCGCGTGTCGCGCGTGTGATTACTGCTTCGTCGTGAAGGTCTTGGATTGCCATGTCACGTGCTATGTCGTCCCAAGTCGTACTCATATTTCTCCCCTCAATCAGGCATTTAATCTTGGCTCTTTGCAGACGCCTTACGTGTCCGATCTCATTATAATCTCTTCGCCGGTCTTGAGTGAGTTAAAAACTAGCGGCACGTTCGCAGCGTGAAACAGGGCGCATCCGCGCCAGCACGCCCCACCGCTCGCTTGTGAGGCTTTGGGCTGATCGGTCCCATTGGGTTACCTCTATACGTAGGCACACGGAGTAAAATCAGCTAATCAGCGCTTAACGATACCCATCGCGCCTAGAAACTGCTTCAAGGAAGTAAAGCGTAAGTAAGGATTGGTCTTCTTCTGCTCGCCCATGGTGGCGTGCTTGAGCGGTGCGTAATTGTGACCCGGAAAAAGAATCATGTCGTCCGGCAGCGCCATCAACTTCTGCGTTAGGCTGTAATACATCTGTTCGGGATTGCCGCCGGGGAAATCCACTCGCCCGCATGCGTCGATAAATAGCGTATCTCCTGAAACCACTCGGTTATCGACCAGAAAACATTGCGAACCCGGGGTGTGTCCGGGTGTGTGCAGCAGTTGAATCTCGACGCCGCCGACATCGATCTTATCGCCGCTTTCCGCTTTGATCAGATCCGAAGCAGATAGAAACTTCAGAAATTCCGCTTCAGCTTTGTGAACGACGACTTTCGCTTTACACTTTTCGAGAAGCTCGGTTAGGCCTTCGATCTCCATCCCCGCGAAACTGCCGCCGACATGATCCGGATGCGTGTGCGTGACCAAGGCATGGGTAATCTCCATATCGTCCTGAGCCGCGATCTTGAGAATGCTATCGATCTGCCACGCGGCGTCGACCACGGCGGCTTTGCGTGTTTCGGTCGAACCGATGAGATAAACATAATTCTGCATCGGCCCGATTTCGATCTGTTTGAAGTATATGAGGTCGTTCATTGAAACCATGAACCCGCAGCAAGCTGCGGACTGTCAAAAACATCTATGATAACATCCTCACAGTTTGTCACCCCCGAATGTTTTTATCGGGGGTCCAGTCAGAAGTTCGTCTGGATTCCCGCTAAAAGCATGCGGGAATGACAGGCCTTTTACATTTTCTGCTAGGGCTTTGCCTTCGCTGACAACGACTGATAACTCACTGCCTCGCCATTGTCTTGGCTTACCGGCAGTCCTGAGCCGGCCCAGCCAGGCGCGATGACGGTTCCCATCGGATCGCGCATGCCGCCGAATCCGCCGGTCATATTGGAAACATCCTGAAAGCCTGCCTGCTGCAGTAATCCAGCGGCAGTATTAGAACGCGGTCCGGCCTGGCAGCCGACAATAATCTTTTTATCCTGAGCGAAATTGGCTTCCACAATGCGGACAAAATCTTGGTTCATCATCATGCCGCGCGCCGGATCAGGAAAAGCGACCGGGATATTCACCGCGCCCGCCGGATGACCGGCGGCAAATTCGCCTTCGGTGCGCACATCGATGTAAATCGCGTCGGCATCTTTTTGCAGAACGTCGTGGGCCTGCTGCGGTGTAACTTCTTTAATTGCCATGGCGAAATTCCTCCGTCTTCCGATTTCCGTCCTCTGTCTCCTGTCTCTATTCTACATCCCCATAATATTGTAACCGGCATCCACATGCAGCACTTCACCGGTGACCGCGCTACTCCAATCGCTGCAGAGATACAGCGCAGTCTTGCCGACTTCTTCGGCGTCGATGTTTCGCTTCAGGGGGGCTCGCTCGCTGACGTGATGCAGCATCGACTTAAAATCGGCAATTCCGGAGGCGGCGAGGGTTCTGATCGGCCCGGCAGAGATGGCATTAACGCGAATTCCCTTGGGGCCAAGATCATGGGCCAGGTAGCGTACGCTGGCCTCCAGAGCGGCTTTAGCCACTCCCATCACGTTATAATTAGGAATCACTTTCTCCGACCCCATGTAGGTCAAGGTCAGCATCGAAGCACCGCGTCCCTCCATCAAGGGCGCGGCGTGACGCGCCAACGCGACCATCGAATACGCGCTCACGTCCATGGCCAGGTGAAAGCCCTGCCGGCTGGTTTGCACGTAGGGATTGGCTAAATCCTCCTTGTTGGCAAAAGCGATGGCGTGGACCAAAATATCCAGCCCGGCCCATTCTTGTTTGAGCGTCGCGAAGACTTTTTCGATCTCTTCGTCTTTAGTGACGTCGCACGGCAGGACGATCTTCGAGCCGATACCGCCGGCCAATGGCCGCACGCGTTTCTCCAGAATTTCCCCTGCGAAAGTGAAAGCCAGCTCCGCGCCCTCCGAATGCAGCGCTTCCGAGATCGCCCAGGCGATACTCCGATCATTGGCGACACCGAATATCGCCGCCTTTTTCCCGTCCAATAATCCCATGTTGATCCCCCCGACAGATTTTCGATTTTAGATTTTGGATTTTCGATTATCGGATGGCGAAATGAGATTTCGCGAGCTCAGACTTTTCGTTCATCCCGTTTTTCCGTAATTCAAAAATCCAAAAATCGGCAATCTCAAATCCAAAATTATCCGCCCTTTTTCTTACTTTGGAGCCCGCGTTGCCACAGATACTCCTGCTCTCCGGTCTGCTTGCTGATCCAGCGCGACAGCACAAAGAACAAATCACTCAAGCGGTTGACGTACTTCAGCGGCCATTCGCTGATCGGTTCAGCGCGCAACAACCGCAGAATCTCCCGTTCCGCTCTGCGGCAAACCGTGCGGCACTGATGCAGATAAGCACCGATACGCCCGCCGCCGGGAAGAATGAAAGACCTGAGCGGTTCGAGATCCTCCTGACATTTGTCGATGAGCTTCTCTATTCTTTCGATCTCGGTTGCAGAAACGCGATACATGCCTTGCTGAAAAAATTCCGGTGGTGTGGCCAGCTCGCTGCCCAAATCGAAAAGCTCATCCTGGATTTGGCACAGGACGCCGTCGAGGAATCGATGCGCCTCGCCGGCGTCGAGACTCTCCTGGTTAAAAACCCGCGCCAGCCCGACGATGGAGTTCAACTCATCAATGGTGCCGTAGGCATCGATACGCGGTGAATCTTTGGGCACGCGCTTGCCGCCGACCAGAGCGGTGTCGCCGCGATCGCCGGTGCGCGTGTAGACTTTTGTGATTCTAACCATAGCTTTCTCGAAGAGAGCGAATTCAGGAGTCAGAGTTCAAGCATCAAAGATTTCTTCCGGAATTTCGGCTCCTGGATTTTGAACATTATTGTTATTTTTCTATCCGATTCTTCCAGATAAGGTAAGCGGGGATTCCGAGGCCAACGATGATTACTCCTCTTAAGGAGTCCCAAGGGTTTTGCACGAGCGAACCCCAGACAATCCACGCATGCGCGGCGATAAAGAGTATGGGCACGATTGGATAACCCCAAAGCTTGTAGGGGCGCTTCAAATTCGGCTGTTTCCAGCGCAGCACGATCACAGAGCCGATGGTCAACGCCGAAAACAATGTGATGATGACACTGACATAGGTAAAAAGTGTGCCGAAGGTGCCGGTCAAAATAAGGAAAGACGCCCATAGTGCCTGCAGAATGATGGCGTTGGTCGGGGTGTTGAAGGTCGGATGTACTTTCGTAAGCCCCTTAAAGAAGACTCCGTCGCGCGCCATCGCGTAGTAGATGCGCGGGCCAAGCATGGTCACGACGTTAAGGGCGCCAAGAATCGACACGGTGATGATGCCGGTGATCCATGCCGACGTCTGATAACCGAACAGGGCCGTGGTCGCCACCTCGGAAACTCTCAGCGCACCCTTCATCTCGGTCACCGGCACGGCATAGATATAGACAACGTTGATGGCAAGATAGAGCGCGATGACGATCACATTGGCCAAGAGCAAAGCGCGCGGCAGATTTCGTTCCGGATCTTTGACTTCGCCGGCGATGTAAATGACCGCGTTCCAGCCTGAATAGGCAAAAATCGCCGGTATGAAAGCCGCGGCAAACAGGCTGGAATTGGTGATCTTCGACCAGTCAAATAGCGGGATAAAATGGTCCACGTGACCCTCGCCGAAGATGGCGCCCAACAAAATGATCCCCATCAGCGCGCCGATTTTCATAGTCGTCAGGATATTTTGCATCAGCGTACCTTGCCGCACACCGAAACAATGCAAAGCCGAGATAAGCCCAACAACCATTATCGCAAAGAGAGTTCCGGCCGTGATGTTGATAGGGAAACCCGGCAGTGCAATCGACAAGAGCGCCTCATTGGAGCCGAGAACAGGAAAAAAAAACGCGGCGAATCCAGTAAAACCCACGGCGAGGAACGCAATTGCACCCGAGAAAGTCACCAGGAAAGATGACCAGCCCGAAAGAAAGCCCATAAGTTTGCCGTAGGCTTCCCTGATGTAAATGTAATCGCCTCCGGCGTAAGGCAAACTTGCCGAAAGCTCAGCGCAAGTCAGGGCACCCGCCAAAGCCAGAAGGCCGCCGAGAACCCAAACCAACAGGACGCCACCGGGGGTTGGCAGGGTCTCGGCAATGACGCCGGTAGTGACAAAGATACCGATGCCGATCATATCGCCGGCAATCAACATCACCGCACTGAACAAACCTATTTGTCGTTTGAGTTCTGTTTTCGCCATAGCGGTTACCCTTAGCAGGGAAACGGGGATACAGGCAACTTGGCGGCATCGGCTCTCAAGGAAACTGGTAGAAAAGTATGATACCGTTATCCGCATTAAGTCGAGCACGGTCCGATTGAGGCCTTTAGCGATCATTTAACTTTACTGAAATTGTCCGAGAAAGGCATGAAACAATTACTTTTTTTCTTGGTTTTACTGCTTGTGCCGTTTTCAGCGCGAGCCCAGGACGCAGTTAAGCGCGATGACCATCAGATGCACCGCCTACACCGGGATCCCAAAGCCTACATCGGCATGTTGGAAGATCCGCAACGGGACGCCTATCAGAAGCCGCATGAGGTCCCACGGTAAATTTGTTCTCCATTTTTCATATCAAGCAGGGCGGTGCGCGCGGGA
>JBBDNJ010000166.1:0-22649 GCA_040877705.1 Binatia bacterium
TCTGAATTTCCAGCCTTCGTAATCGTTCCACTCGTCCGAGATTCGTGCTTCACGGATACCGTTGGCAAACATCCGTTCGATGAAGAGCCAATACATCGACGGCGGATTGTATTCAAAAGTATTCACCCGGCCAGCGATGAGACGCAGCGGCGTCTGAGTCATTTCTTTGGCGACGAGTCGCACGCGCTCCCACGGATCTTCTTTGAGCTCGCGCACGGTTTTCTTTAAGTGCGATCCGGAAATCAGCTCGATGCCTTCGAAACCCGCTCGATCCATGTTTTTCGCGATCGGCAGCATCATGCCCGTGGTCATGTTCTCCGCCCACAAACTCTGATGGCCGTCGCGAATCGTGGTGTCGACGAAATGAATGGTGTCCATGGGTCCTCCTGGGAATCTCAAATTTCAAAATCTCAGATTTCAAATAACATGAAGAAAAAACGAATTTATGACTCACCGGTTGGTTTCGTCACGGTTTGCCGTTTTTCCGATTCAAGTGGGTTAATGCGGTCGATCTCCTCTAGAAATTCTTGTCGCGCGTGCTTGTTGTTGTATCTGGTTCTTTCCTTTTGATGTAGGTGCCGTTGTCGAATCTTTCCACACGGGTAGGTCTTCGAATCGTCGGTACTTCATCTCGTCACAGCATCATGCCTTTGCTCAAGACCGAGATGGACTCGAATTGAGAATGGGTTCGGGAAGTTGCGTATCCTGACGGGTGTTGCTGTAGATCAGGACGCCGGAAACGAGCAGAATCAGAGCCATCACCACCATGAAGCCGTCGTAACTACCGGTCATGTCAAACGCGATGCTCGCGAACATCGGTCCGCCGGCGGAGCCAATCTGGTGGACGATAAAACTTAAACCAAGAATAACCCCTGCCATTCTCGGACCGGCGATCTCGTAAAAGATTACGTTCTGGACAGCCACGGTGCCGAACGTTGGACCGATAGCCACGGCGACCAGGAGAAAAAAAACCGGCTCGTTGGGAATCTCAAGGGACAAGAAAAAAGTGCCGACTCCCCGTACAACATAGCTAAGCGCAAGGACTTGCGCTCTGCCGTAGCGATCGGAAAGCCAGCCGAACAGCAACGCTGAAACCGCCGCTGCGCCGCCGAATACACTGACCGCAGTGGCCCCGGTAGCGGTAGTGAAGCCCTTACTTAACGCCAGCGCCACGAGGTGGGCGATTTGAAAAAACGCCACGCCGCAGGAAAACCGCGCCGCGAACATCAAAAGCATGGAGCGATTGCGCAGGTAGGGAAGACACGCTGCCCAAGCCATTGGGTTACGGCGGGTGTTCCCAGCCTCATCGGAGTCGCGGGCGCCAACCCAGGCGAGCGGCAGGGCGACCGCCAGGAGCAGGATGCTGGTTGCCAGTGCAGCGGCGCGCCAGCCAAACCCTTGGATCAAGAAGTAGATAGGCGGCGCGAAAAGAAGCGGGCTTAGGGGCGCGGAGGTTTGCAGTACGCTAACAGCCAGCCCGCGGCTCTTGGCATCGAAATGTTGCGATACCAGCAACGACGCGATAGCCAACCCGCATGCGCCCATGGCCATGCCGACCATCGCTCCATAGGTGACGGACAGTTGCCATAAATTCGATGACAGGCTCATGCCGAGAAATCCGGCCGCCATGAGCGGGACTCCGCCGAGAATCACCCGGCGCGCGCCATAGTCACCGGCGAGCTTGCCGAACAGAACGGCGCCGGCGCCCCAGCCGAGCATGGCAAACATGTAAGGCAGGGTTACCATGGCGCGCGACCAGCCAAAATCCGCCTCCAAAGGCCGAAGGAAAAGGCTGAACGAACTCATGCCGATGGATGTCATCGTGACGAGCCCGGTGCAGAGCAGGAGTACGGTGGTTCGTGAAATCCGCATAGCAGGCGAAGTGTTAATTCAACGTTTATGCCAGACGATCGCGAGAGTCGTCAAACCAAATCACTCATGTTGGAACACGATATTTATCGGCAGTCCGGTTGACTCGGGCAAATTTTCCTTTGCCATCGGCGCGCTACAACAACATCACTGGCTCAAGGAATTGAAACAACAACTCCAATATGTACATGATACTTAGCCAACGTTACAGCGACGATTTTTAGCAACGAGTCGGTGATCGGTACCTGCCGGCGCGTGAGGTATTTGCGTTCAGCTTCCGCGCTGCCGTCAATAAGAAAAACTGGAGGTCAAATAATGTTTAGCAAATCGATGTCTATCACAATCCTGGCGCTTTTCATGACGCTCGTCATCGCCCGGCCATCCCTGGCGCAATCTTCCAAGTTCCCGCAGCTAAAACTCGCGGTTTCCACGGCGACTCCGCATAACACGCCGTTATGGGTCGCCAAAGACAAAAAAATCTTTGACAAGTACGGGGTGGATGTCCAGATGATTTTTGTCATGGGTGGAGCTCTCGTGAGCCAGATGTTAGCCGCTGGGGAGATCCAGGTCGCGGCCAACGCGCCCGCCGCCCTCGTAAGTTTGATCGCCGGCGGGCAGGATATTGCTACCTTTCTGGGTATCAGCAATACGTCACCCTTCACCCTGGTGACCCAACCCAGCATCAAGACGGCGGCGGATCTCAGGGGCAAGCGACTGGGTACGGCGCGCTTTGGCGGCTCATCTCACGTCTCGGCGTTGATCGCACTGGATCATCTGCGCCTGGATGCGAAGCGTGATAGAGTCATTTTGATGCAAACCGGCCTGGACCCGGAGCGCATGGCGGCGCTTGAACAGAAAGGGCTCGATGCGGCGATGCTGCAACGGCTTGCCACCAAGACCATGGTGAGCAAGGGATATCACCCGCTTCTCAATCTCACTCAGGCAAAAATCCCATATCAAAATACGGTGCTGGCAGCCCGGCGAGATTATATGGCGGCCCATCCTAAAGTATTCGAGAACTTCACGCGGGCCGTCGTCGAAGGTTATGCCTACGTTTTTAACAAAGACAACAAGCAGGCGGTCAAAGAAGTGCTGGCGAAAAATCTCAGATTGCCCAACGCCGCCGCCGCCGAAGATTTTTATATCGAGGCCCTCGAGGAACTGGATCGCAAGCCGTATCCGACAGTGGACGGAACCAGGACCGTGATCAAATATATGGCGGAGCAAAATCCCAAGGTGGCGGGCGTCAAAGCCGAGCGCGTCATCGACTCCAGCTGGCTCAAAAAACTCGACGACGAAGGTTTTTTTGAAAAGGTCTACAAAGGTAAGTAGCGGAGTTCACGAGTTTCGCGTGCCCCGATATAATTGGAGAGGCGCAATCACCAGGCCGGCGATGACCAGAAAACCTCCCGCCAAGATAAACGCAAACTTGATTCCCAAATCGCCAATCAAATAACCGGTAATCATAGGCGTCGGGATGACCACGAGTTGCGTGATCAGTGTCATAAGCCCATAGGTCGATGCCTGAACGTTGGACCCGGCGACGTCCATGACCGCGGCATTAAAAATATTGTAAAGCGTATAGAAAAAGAGGCCGATGGCGATGATCACCAGGCCGAGGGGAATGCCAGGCGGCACGAACGCCAGGAGGGCGAAAAACAATCCCAACAAGAGGCAGGAAGGCAAGAGCACGGTTTTGCGGCCAAAGCGGTCTGAAAACAAACCCAACACCGGCTGAGAGAGGGTTCCCATTACGTGCAGCAGGGCGATGAAAACGCCCAAGGCAAAAGCTGAGTAGTTTAAATGTTCCTGGAGGTATACGGGGAGAAACGTCAGGATAACCAATCGTGCCATTGTCAGAAGGCCGGTTGAAACCGACACGCCTAAAAACGCCGGATTCTTGATCACCGCGAGGACATCGCGGAATTGAGTCGCATCGCGGCGCGAACGCGAAGCCGCATCGGTGAACACACCGGCCAAGGCGCGCCATAACAAGAACGCGAATAATAATCCGGGTACCAATTGCACTTGCGTGGCGGTTTGCCAGGAAAAGGTTGCCAACAGCGCGCCGACAAACAGCGGTGTGACGGTGTCACTGAGGGTGGCGCCGGTGCCGTGAATCGACAAGGCGGTGGCCCGGCGTTCGGGAAAGCGGTTCGACAACGATGCGGCCGCGGTTGGATGCCATAGGGCGGTCCCTAAGCCGATGAGTCCCGAGCCCACTAACGCCCAGATGAAAACCGAAGAGCCCAAAAGAAAATAAGCAGCTCCCATGGCGACCAGCGATAGCGCGAGGATGTTCGCGCGATGGCGCACCATCGAGTCCGCGAGCATGCCGAGAGGCAGTTGCGCTACCCCCATAACCAACTGCTGAGCCGAAGTCAAAGCGCCGACTTCGACGTTGTTCAAACCCAACCCTGACTTGATCGATGGCAAAAGCACCGGAAAGAACTGCTGAAACCAGTGAATCACAAAGTGCCCGCCGGTGAGAATCCCCAGGAGCCACAGGCGCTCGGGGCCGAGAACGCGCATCGATGTCATAAATTGTTGCGCCGTTTTCATGATCTTAAACTTTTGTACTTGATGCGCGCTCGCCGGTTGGGTTGCGCCATAGGAATATCACCAACAGCGCCACGCCAATCTTTTATAGATATCTCAGACGTCGATAAGTTGGAAGCGGACTTGCTGTTCGGTAATGGCTCAGTTTGGTCAAGATCTCTCACGGAGTTTACCCTTGAGCGCAGCCGAAGGGTTCGAGATGACAGATTGCTTATTGAGTTGTCATTCCGAGCGCGGTGCGAGGAATCTTTCTCGATATTGAAATTCTTGGTGGGAGTAACTGCACCACTACCTGCTGTTCCAGCCGCCGCCAGCAAGCAAATTTTCCTTGACGGTAATTTGCGGGTTGATTAGTCTGACGCCGAGCTCACTCGGCAGGGTCATTCGAATCACTGAGATCTTTGCCAGGTTGGGTATCAAAAAAACGGAGGATAAATCTGTGGCTAATAGACCGAAGGTTTGTTTCGATCGTATTTTGCCCCGCGACCTGATGCGGTTCCAACCTACCCAGCGCCGCGACGGCCGCGTACGTGCTATAGCACCGATCGGCAAAACATGGATGAACGGCTCGGCCCTTCATGTCCGATTCATGGGCGGCACCCTGGCCCAGCAGGCCAAAGCCCGCGAGCAAGCCGGCTGGTGGTCCGATGTTGCCAACCTCAAAATTGAATTCAATAATGCGCCCAATGCGGAGATCCGCATCGCCTTCGATTCTTCCGACGGCGCCTGGTCTTATGTTGGTACCGATTGCCGCAGCATTGCACTAGACCAGCCGACCATGAATCTTGGATTTCTCGACGGCGGGACGACGGCTCATGAATTCGGCCATGCTTTAGGCCTGGCGCACGAACATCAAAATCCCGCCGGCGGCATTCAGTGGAACGAGCAAGTCGTGATTCAAGAAATGGCGAAGTCGCCGAATTTTTGGGACGAACAAACCGCGCGTCATAATATTCTGCGCAGATACAGCGCGGACCAGATCAACGGCACCAGCTTCGATGCCGAATCCATCATGCTGTATTTTTTCCCGGCTTCGTGGACTTTGAACGGTGTCGGCACCCAGGAAAACGACACTCTCTCGCCGCTCGACAAACAGTTCATTGCCGGCGCCAAGATGTACCCCAAAACCGGCAATACCGTGTCGGACGCCGTGGATCTCAAAGTCAACGCCCAACGCCGTACCTCCGCTTCGATCGGCAAGTTCGGCGAGGAAGACCTGTACCGGTTTACTGCTAAAAAGGACGGCCGGTATGTTATCGATACGCGTGGCCCGACCGACGTTGTGATGAAGCTATTCGGCCCCAACAGTGAGACTTCGCTTGTCGCCGAGGACGACGACTCCGGCACCGATCTAAACGCTCATATCGCTGCGGATTTAATTGGCGGCGATTACTTCGTGCAGGTGCGCCACTATAATCGCGCCAGTGGTATGGGAAACTATACAATCAAAGTTCGCAAGTTGTGAGGTTGTTTGATCCGACTGTTTGAGGGATTCGACCGGAGTGCATCTAAAGTGCCTATATGACGGTAAGTCGTTTTTGGATGGGCGAGGGAATATTCCTGGAAACTGAATTACCATCGTTTCACCTCTGAGCGGCGTTCGCCCGCTCAACGCTCGTTGCGTCGTTGGCGTAACAGTAAAGATAGGGTGTGCCGTTCGGCTTCGCTCGGAGCAGGCTTCCTTTAGTTCGGAGCCTGATAAAGGACTATCTTATGGCTCAAGCCTGGCAAAATAGAGACGCTCAAAAAATCCGAATTCCCGGCTTCGAAACCATTGATACGACCTTCAAAACGCGCCAATGGCACACGATCACGGTCAAGGAGGCGCATTCATTCAGCATCAGCTCAAAGCGAGAGGGCGCGGCTGTCCTTCCGGAGTTGCTCACCGAGCACGATGACGTCGTTGAGATCGAGTTGGAGGACGGCTCGCGTTTTTGGACTTCGCGGCGCCGGCTGTGCGATGAAGTGCTTCGAGAGGCAACTCAGCGGAGTGCGGACGGAACTCTTACCCTCACTGCGAGTCTGCCCCAGCGCGGCCCATCGCGCGGGTTGATCGGCAACGTGCTGATTAAAACGTTGCGGTTCTTTAAAATTGACGTGCCGGAATTGGCGGCCCGGAACATCAGCGCGATTTATGAGAAGCGCACTCTGTCATACGGTACGGGTCTCTATCGCTGTTCCATCACTCCGGCGTTTTCGCTCAACGGTCCGGGAAGTATCTCCACCGATCGGCCTACGTTGCTTTTCCTCCATGGCACCGCTTCATCGACACAAGGCAGCTTCGGTGCCCTGTGGACCGAAGAGCGAAACTCCGAACGCGATAGCATGTTTGCGCCTTATGAAGGCCAGGTGTATGCGTTCGAACATCCGACGTTGACGGAGAGCCCGATTACCAACGCGATTGCGCTGGCGAAAACCCTTCCCACCGGAGCGCCGTTGCATCTTGTCTCGCACTCCCGCGGCGGAATGGTGGGCGAGTTGCTATGCCGTTCCAACTTGGCCGATGGTGGGCCACCTTTCGATAATGCGGACCTGAAATATTTTAAAAAGAACGATAAAGGCGGACATCGCGGCGATCTCGATGAACTTAATGCCGTCCTTAAAGCCAAAAAATTGCGGATCGAGCGATTCGTTAGAGTAGCCTGCCCGGCCATGGGTACGTCCCTGGCATCGGAACGATTCGATCTTTACTTATCGGTTATCTTCAATCTGCTGCAAAACATCCCTGGATTGAATGCAGGATTTTTAGGCGCAGTATGCGATGTCTTCAGCGAGCTCATCATGGCGATTGCCAAAGAAAGATCGGATCCCGGCGTACTCCCCGGTCTGGAAGCGCAGATTCCCGGCTCGCCCCTGGTGGCTCTCCTCAATCGCCCGGACCGCAAAGTCGCAGGCAAGCTTCGAGTGATAGCGGGCGATATCGAAGGCGAAAATATTGCAACATCCGTGAGTACATTCTTAACCGACCCTCTGTATCTCGGCGATCATGACTTAGTGGTCGATACGGCCGCCATGTTTGGCGGAGCCGAACGCGAGGGAGGCTCGGCATTTTACTTCCATCAAGGTTCGCATGTCTCTCATTTTCGCTACTTTGTCAACGACGATAGTATCGCCCGTTTGGTAAAAGCGATTTCTCGCCGGGAGGGGCAAGACGACGGCTTCGAGGAGTTTTCAGTGCGAAAGAGCGATGCCGGAGTTGTGTCGTATCAACGCGCCGAGGCTAAGCCTTCACCCGCCGTTTTTATTTTGCCTGGAATTATGGGCAGTCATTTGGCTGTCGGCACAGATCGTATATGGATCGATCCCATGGGTTTGGCCTTCGGCGGTTTGTCCCGTCTCAAGATAGAGGCGGAAGGCGTTCGCGCCGAAGCGCCGGTGAGCATGGCCTACGAGAAACTTGTCCAGTTTCTCGGTCACACTCATGAAGTGGTGCCCTTTCCATACGACTGGCGGCTTTCCTTGCTGGTTGAAGCGCAACGACTCGCCGAGGCCATCGAGCTAAAGCTGGATGAGACCGAGCCGCGAAATCATCCGGTTTGCATCATCGCCCACTCCATGGGCGGTCTGCTCGCGCGCGCGATGATTGCAACGCAGCCTGAAACCTGGCAGCGCATGTGTAAACATCCCGACGCGCGTCTGGTCATGCTTGGAACGCCCAACGGCGGGTCCTATATCGTTCCGGTGGTGCTGATCGCCCGTGAATCGCTGGTAAAACAGCTCGCGTTGTTGGATTTCACCATCAGCGAAGCCGAAGTGCTGCAAATTCTACGGTTTTTTCCCGGACTCCTGGAGATGATGCCGGCGGTCGATTCAACGGTTGACTTTTTCTCCCCTGATACGTGGAGCCGATTGCGCGCGCTGGATGAAAGAAGGCGGCGATGGAATGTGCCGGACGCCGCGTTACTCGAGCAGGCGCGGGTATTCCGCAATCTCATCGATAATAAGCCGACTATCGTTCCGGAGCGCATGTGTTACGTCGCAGGTTGGGCTCCCGCGACGCCGATCGGCATCGTTTCAACAAGCGATGGTGATGGCAATAACCGTCTGGTTGTTCAGGCTTCTCCGCAAGGCGATGGGCGGGTCTTATGGTCTACCGGACAACTGCCGGGAGTGAAGACCTGGTATATGCGGGCAACTCACGGCGATATGGCCGATCATGAGCCGGACTTCACGGCAATCCTCGAGTTAGTCCAAAAGGGCACTACCGACTTGTTGCCGCCGGTGGCGCCGTCGAACCGGGGCGTTCCGGAACAGTTCGAGTTACCCGAAGAAAAAACACCGCTCTATCCCGATGCCGAAATTCTGACCCGATCCGCTCTGGGCGCTGCGCGGAAGAAAGTTTCAAAGGCATCGCGCCGCCGCGCGCGGGTCGCCGTAACGCACGGTAATTTAGCTTTCGCCAGGTATCCCGTCATGGTCGGGCACTATGAAGGGGATACGATTCTCAGTGCCGAATTACAGTTGGATCGTTCCCTCGACGGACGATTGCGCGACCGCCTGCGGCTCGGTTTATATCCAGGCGCGCAAGACACCGAATTGGTGTTTCTTCCTGCCGCGTCAAAACATGCCGGCTCTATTGTCATCGGCCTGGGCATGGTCGGCACGCTCTCGCCGGGCAATCTGGCGCGCGCCGTGTCCCGCGGCGCCCGCGCCTATACGGTCGCCCGCGCCGAGAGTCGATCGGCGAATGACAAAGAAGTAATCAAGCAGCAAGCGGCGAATCTCAGTGTGCTGTTGATCGGCACCGGGGCCGGCGGCTTTTCCGTAGAAGACTCAGTGGCGGCCATTCTGCGTGGTATTGCGCATGCGAATCAAAGTCTGGATAGCACAGGTTACGAAGAAAACGTGCGCATCGATGCGGTTGAATTTATCGAACTGTACGAAGACCGCGCCATTCAGGCGGCGCGCGCACTCGGTCGCATCAGAAATGATGCCGAATTGTCCCGAAAGTTCGAGATTGAGGCAACGCCGGTCGTTGTGAAAAGACGCGGCGGCAGGCGCCGGGCGAGTTTCGCCGAAGCAGAGGGCTGGTGGCAACGCTTGCAAATCACCGAGGACAGCCAAGCACGTCTTGCGTTCAATTTGCTTACCGACCGTGCCCGGACCCAGGCCTATCTTCAACCGACGCAAAGGGTACTCGTGGACCAGTTTATCGAAGCGGCGATGAATACGGCAGCCACTGATTGCGGCATCGCTATAACCTTGTTCGAAATGCTCGTGCCCAACGAGCTCAAAGATCGCGCCCCGGACCAGCGGGATATGGTTCTGGTTCTGAACGATGCGGCGGCGCGCTATCCCTGGGAGCTCATGCAAGAACGCCGGCGAAGCTACGATTCGGGTGACACGTCCGGTGATAAACCGTTGTCGGTTCGGGCCGGCATGGTGCGGCAATTGCAGTCCACAGAGTTTCGCGAAAAGGTTTTATTCGCGCGGGGTAAGTTCGCGCTGGTGATCGGCGACCCGCCCAGCAACCTCGCGCCTTTGCCCGGCGCGTTAGATGAGGCGCGGGCCGTCGCGGAGCGATTAAAAGAAAAGTTCGACATCACCTCTGTTCTGCGCCCGGACCCGCCCGATAACCGAGAAGTCGCCGGTGACATTCTTCGCCGTCTTTACGAGCGGGAATACCGCATCGTGCACCTGGCCGGCCATGGCGTGTACGAGCATCAAGTGGCTGTAGGCGGTGATGGGAAAGACGTGAAAACCAAGTTCTCCGGTATGGTTATCGGCAGCGATAAATTTCTAACACCGGCGGAGATTCGCCAAATGCGCGTGGTGCCGGAACTGGTTTTTATCAACTGTTGCCACTTGGGACGCATAGAGGACAAAGTTCGCCCTGAAAACGATTTACCGCGGCTTGCCGCCAATCTTGCCGGCGAACTCATTCGAATGGGCGTGCACGCAGTGGTCGCCGCCGGCTGGGCGGTTGACGACGACGCTGCCCGGACGTTCGCCGAAGTGTTTTACCGCGAGTTGCTGGCCGGGGTTCCCTTTGGCAGAGCTGTCCATCGTGCCAGAAAGGACACCTACGAGGCCTATCCCGGAGCGAATACCTGGGGAGCTTACCAGTGTTACGGCGACCCGGCGTTTACCCTTTCGGGAGATAGGCCGTCCGTCAATGGCAGGAGTGATGATCTCCATTTCGTGGCACCGGCGGAAGCCGTCGTTGAGTTGGAAAACATCGCCGAAGATGCGACGACGGCTTCTGCAACCGACATCGTTCGTCTCACGGAGCGCGTCAATGAAATCAAAAGAGCGCTGAACGACAACCTGGGTTTGCGGGGAGACATCCAGGCGGCGCTGGGTCGCGCTCTTGGAGAGCTTGGATTCTTTGACGAGGCGGTTGAATACTATAAGAAGGCGCTAACGGCGGAAGTGGCCCAGGTCTCCGTGCGGGCGGCCGAGCAGCTGTGCAATGGTCAGAGCCGCCTGGCGGTGGCGGCAAGCAAGAAGAACCGGAATCAGGCCAAACGCATCATGACCCAAGCAAAAGAACGTTTAGTGGCGTTAAACAAACACTTCGGTCCTACGACGGAGCGATTGAGCTTATTAGGAGGAATAGCCAAGCGCAAAACGTTGATCGCGGCTACCCTGGCGGATAAACAAGCTGCGCTTATTGAAATGCGCAATGCCTACAAAAAAGCTCACGAGCTGAAGATCAAAAATGATCAACAACTCGATCCCTATCCGTTAGTTAATTTTTTGGCGGCCGATCTGTTCTTGGGATTGCATGGGAGAAAAGCGTTGAGCTCAAAGGAAATGAGCGAGCGGGTACAGGACGCGGACACAGCAGCGACGGCAAGAGGCCGGCGCGATCCCAATTTCTGGGACGCGGTAGCGTCAGTCGATTGTCAGTTGATGAATTGCCTGGTGAAAAAAAATCTGTCCGATAACGTCGACAACTTGGTCTCGGCTTATTTAGGCGCCAAGAGGCGAGATGCCTCTCCCAGAGAATTTTCCTCGGTTTTGGACCATCTTGAGTTCTTGTCGGCCGCCACCGGGTTGGTCAAAGATCGCTCAAATCGAAATCGCATCAGCAAGGCATTGGAAGAGATCCGCCAGGGGCTGATAAGTAAAACTGAATGACTCAGCTCGATGAGCAGGGCAGGCTACCGTGCCTACCCTGCTTCGGGCGACGACAGAAGCCGCCGCTACATAAACTGACTACTCACGACCTCCAAAAGCCAACCCCTACTTGTTAGCGAGCCAAAACATACTAGGCTGAAAGTATGATGATTATCGTCGGAAATCAGATAGGTGCACGTTTTTAGTTCGGAGCAGATGTCAATTCCATGGCGCGCTAACAAATAAACAAACGAAGGAGACATTATGGCGAAGAAGTATGGTCCAAAAGCATCCAAGAAAGTGAAGAAGGCGATGCACGAACGCAAGAAAGGTACGCTTAAAAGCGGGCGCTCCGGCAAGAAGGTCACCAGCCGCAAGCAAGCGGTCGCCATCGGATTGTCGGAGGCGCGGAGGGAGGGCGGCAAGGTGCCGCGCAAGAAATCTTCATCGAAAAAAGCGAAAAAGAAATAGCGGGCGAAAAAGCAGCCAACAGGAACGTGGATGCCTGTAACAAGGACGGGCATGACGAAATAGACTGAGAGGACCCAGCGAAATCAAATGCGTCGACCGCTGTGGCTGAAACGCTAATCCGCGAATTTCTTAGACAGAAGACTAATACTTCCGCTCCGCCACAGGCGGCGGCGTCCACTGATAAATCCATGTCTCGGTCAACGGTTGTGCGTCGACGCGCAGGTAAAGCCGCAAATCGATGGGCTCGAGGCTATCGTCGATGGGCTTGATGTCAAATATGGCGCGGTAACCGTTGATCTCGGCCTGCGGCCGCGCCGAAGCAATCTCGATTTTGCCCCGCGAAGCGCTGATCACCGGCTCCACGTTGGCGTTTTTCGTCAGCGTGGCAAGCTCGCCGCCGGCGAAATCCACGGCGAAGCGCCAGGAGAAGTATTGGCGCTTCTGGCCGACGATACCGCCGATGCCCGTGCGCGTGGAGACCACCTGCGCGAGTGTGGGTGAATAAGGTATTTTCGAGCCCCAGTGTAAACGATAGCTAAACAGCAATTCTTGGCCGGGGTGCGGCTTCAAGGCGGGATTCCAATAAGCCACGATGTTATCGTAGGTTTCGTCCGGTGCCGGTAACTCCACGAGCTGCACGGCACCGCGCTCCCAAACGTCGTGCGAACCGCTCTTCGGTTCCACCCACAGGCTTGGCCGGCGTTCATAGTAGACTCCATCGTCCTGATAGTGATCGAAGTTTCGATCGCGCTGCAGCAGTCCGAAGCCGCGCGGGTTGCCGTCGAAATAGGAATTTACCCGCACGCCGTCAGGATTCACCAGCGGGCGCCAGATCCATTCGCCTTTGCCCGTGAGCAGCGATAGCCCATCGGAGTCATGAATCTCAGGACGCCAGTCGTTGGCCATGCGGCGGTCGTTCTCGCCGTGTTGATACATGCTTGTCAAAGGCGCGATGCCCAGCCGTTCGATTGTTTTGCGCGGATACACTGCGGCGTCGACGTCCATCGTCAGGGTTGCGCCGGGCATGATGTCGAAACGATAGGCGCCGGTTGCACTTGGCGAATCCATCAAAGCATAGACGCTCAGGCGCGACGAATGTTTTGCCGGTCGCTCGAACCAGAACGAAGCGAACCGCGGAAACTCTTCTCCTTTCTCGAGCCCCGTATCGATGGCCAAGCCGCGCGCGGAGAGGCCGTATTGCCGGTGGTCGCTGCCCACCGCGCGAAAGTAGCTCGCGCCGAGAAAGGCGGCGATATCCGCTTTCCAGTCGGTATGAAATTGGACGCGAAAGCCGGCGAAGCCGAGACCTTTCGGCAGCGCGCCGCCATTCACCCCGGCCTTGCGAAAATTGAACATCGCCTGATGGTAGGCAATTTCCCGGGCCGCACCATCGACCACTTCGTGCATGCGCACGGACTCTGTGAACATCGGACCGGGATGAAAAAACTGCACCCGGAAATCGAGATCTTTGTCGGCCCACAGCGCCCTGTCCGGACGAAAGCGGATTGCTTGATAGTCGTCGTAGTCGAGTGCCGCTAGGCTTTTCGGCAGGATTAACTTCTGCGCACGATAAGCGTTGCCCGCCAGCGAGCGAGCGTGACCTTTCAGCCGGGCATAGTCGAAGCGTTGTCGTATTTCGCTCGGGCGCGGCTGTGCGAGCGCCGGCTCCAATAAGACGGAAATAGACAGCGGCGCTCCGGCTAAAATCGCGGCAGATTTCAAAAAATCGCGTCGTCGCATGGTTGCTCGCAGGCGCCGCCCGCGGCAGCGCCGAATCAATTCAGCAAGAGTAACAATTCAATCGGAGGTTGCAAGATTGCTCATGCTCAACGTGGAAAATGATTCAGCCGCGGTAGATCGGCGATTCGGGCGGTATCTGCATAGCTCGATGACGTTGGCGTCCGAATCGGTAATAAAAGTGAGGTGATAGCCGGCGCGGCCGTCTCGATTCCCCTTACAAATCAATGGATGACATCATCAAAGCTAAAGAACCTCCGAGGTGCGGTGGTTCTGGTACGACCGACCAGTCCGCGCTGTTGACCCGCCTCCTGGTCAAGAAAATGGTGGAGCAGTAAATCCGACGTCTCTCGTGACGCGTCTATCATGATTTCGATGAGCAATGCCGCCGCGCTTGAAGTGGGTGCAGCGCGTCGTCTCCCGTCGTTTGTACTAAAAACAAAACAATTACCAGACGGCTATTCGCAATAATGACCGCTTGATTATGCGTTCTCCGGGGCAGCCGTATCGCCTCGGTCGCTGGTATGGGCTTTGCTCGATCTTCGCTCCGTTATCGTAGAAGACTTTTCGCGGCGCGGCTCTGAACTTCCATTCGCACGAATGCCTATCGGGCTCGGGAGGGATACTATGGCAACCAACATACCCGTCAACTTAATCAAAAGGCAGGAATGGCTGGAACCGATTGCCGATCGGCTGCAGCCATCGATCGCGGAGGCGCTCAGTGCCAACGGATATATTGGCACCAAGGCCGCTAATATTTTGCATGGGACCTGGTTGGGGCATCCGCTCCATTCGGTATTGACCGATGTGCCGATTGGATCCTGGACCGCCGCGGCGGTGTTCGACGCAGTTGAGGAGGCAACCGGTAACAGGGCCATGGCCCGAGCCGCGGATTGCGCAATCAGCGTGGGTTTGGTCGGGGCGCTGGCGGCGGCGGTTACCGGGCTGGCCGATTGGTCGAAGATCGGCGGCGGTAATCCTCGTCGCATCGGTCTCGTGCACGGGCTGCTGAATGTAACGGCCACCGCCTGCTATGTCACATCTCTGTGCCTTCGACGCCATCGCTCGCGATCTGCCGGGCGGCAGTTTGCGCTGCTCGGGTTGATCGTTTCAAGCGCATCCGCTTATCTGGGCGGACATTTGGTTTACAAGGAAAAAATCGGTGTTGATCATACAGCCGGCTTTTCACCCCCCGAGGATTTTGTTCCAGTGTTAGCCGAAGCTGAGCTGCCCGATAGTCAGTTGCGGCGCGTTGAGGCCAATGGCATGCCGGTACTGCTCGTGCGCCGGGGCGAGCGCATTTACGCCATCGCTGAAACCTGTGCCCACCTCGGCGGGCCGCTTGCCGAGGGAAGCTTGGAAAATTCGAGTGTAAGGTGTCCGTGGCATGGCTCGCGGTATTCCTTGGAAGACGGGCGGGTGCTTGAAGGTCCATCGGCGCATGCGCAGCCGGTGTTGGAGGTCAGGGTACGCGACGGTCAAATTGAAGTGCGCCGATCAGACCGCTAGCGATGTGCCGCAGCGCCTGCTGGCATCTCAAAGCAATAACGGTGCATTCGACGCCCGGCACTCAACCGCAGGACATCCTTCAACCAGACTGTCGTTCCGGTAGCAACCGGAATTCCCGGTCTGATTTAACATCAGGTGTCTTGTGGTTGCTTTTCGACGCACTTGCTCTCGTGCCGTTGTAATTCTTCTCGGGAATCGAACTTCGCGCCGCAGATAATGCACTTGTATGGCTGTGATTCTTCGCGTTCCATAGAAACTCCTATCGTTAAATTTTATCTCGGTGAGTCCGCAACAAGTGTGCCATGGAATGATGCAGGGAGTTGCGAGTCGTTAACGTGGTGGCAGACAATGCGCCGTAGGCTATTTTCGAGATATCGCCAATACCGCTGTCTTAGAAATGCAACAATGATTTCTGATGGAACTCGCAGTGGATGCAAAATCATCGAGCACATTAGGATGGCTTGCTGGTCGATTTATTATGTCACTTTAACTTTACAGGAAAACGCTGATGTTTTTTGCCGCCAGATTGGCCTGGTCCAGGATGATCGTTCGGCGAGCGATTTTGAACTCGCCGTTTACTCTACGCAGCAGGTCATGCCGGGTGCCGACAAAGATATCCTGGTCCGATTCCATGCGGGTGCGATAAACCAGAAAATTGGAGTGCACGTCGATTTCGGCGCCGTCAGCTTGCTTCACTCGAATATTGGAAATGAGATGTCGGGTTCGCGACGGCGGCATTTCCGCCCAGGCGGTTTTGGCATAGACTCGCTCGACTCTGATTTGCAGGCTCTTCTTGGTGTCGTTGAAATAATAAGCCCTGCCCGGTTTCGACAGTTCGTCATGCAAATGTTCGGGTCTTTGAAGCGGATTGTGGCGCAGTGGCATCCAGTAATGCACGTCATCCGTGAGCAGATCGAGCCACTCGCGCAAGCGGCGCTCATCCAGCAATTCGGCTTCCAGGTAAAAAAAATCTTCGATCGCGTGGCGGAGTTCGTGGTCCATGTTATTTTTATTCTGCGGCCGCCTTAGTGATTTCACTCCAGTTATTTGCCTGCAACATTTTCGCCCAGTGCATGTAGAGGCTCATTTGGTTATTGTCGCTAAACCGGCTGGTCAAACGCCCGGGCAAATCGGCGTGCGCTATTTCTTCATTGCCGCTCATCCGGTAATTAGCCGGATAACGTCTCGCGATCATACTTTTGGCGGCGCCGGTCACCTGTATCCAGTTGTCCATATCGTCTTGTTCGAAGATGCCAGTGGGACTAAAACGGTACTGCGAAACGAAACGCATCACGTCTTTGATCTTCGCGGAGGCTGCCTTGTCGACGATGGCCCAGCTCCAGATCTCCATCTTGTCGGGACCCCGCGGCTGCCAGACGCGAATGGTGCGGGTGAGCCAGTGGACCGAAAAATTCGGAAACACCGTTCCCGACGAAGGCGAAATATGCCGTGCCCTAACCCTGCCTAACAGCTGCACGATCTCGCCGGCGTGTTGTTTCATGTAGTTGAGCAATTCTTCGTCGGGTTGCGCGAACCACGGCCCGGCATCGTCCGGCGGTGTGAGCCAGGAAACCAGGATGTGACCGTTGCCGCAGGATATTTGGCAGCCTCTATTCCATTGCCGGGTTTGGCTGGTCGTTGTGTCGACGCCCAGTTCCCGCGCCGATCCGTGAGTGGAGGCGATGTGATAGCCGTCGCCGCCAAAATTTTCCGCGGCGGTTTTCCAATTGGCTTCGACGATCCAGCGATGCGGGCCGCTTACCTCGGTGCCGCCTTGTCGCCGGTCCAAAAGAATATCGAGGTACCACGCCATGTCGCCCAAATAATCCAGCAGCGGCGGCGCCGCCGGATCGAAGGTGGCGAAAATCAAACCTTTGTAACTGCTCAGTTGAGCGACCGGGATAAGGCCCCACTGCTCGCGGTCCAGACCGCGAAAGGCATCGGCCATGGGTACGATGGCGAGCTTCCCCTCGCTGCTGTAGGTCCAGCCGTGGTACGAACAGGTGAAGACCTTGGCGTTGCCGCGATCGGCGCGACACACGCGATTGCCGCGATGACGGCAGACATTCAGATAGGCATTGATGTGCCCGTTCAAATCGCGCCATAGGATTACCGGCTCTTCGCCCATGTAGGCGGTGACAAAATCGCCGGGATTGGGAATCTCGCATTCGTGGCCGAGATAGAGCCAGCAGCGGGCAAACACGCGCTCGCGCTCCAATTCGTAAATCTCACGGTCGGCAAAGATGCGCCGGTCGATAAGACCGCCTTCGGGATCGATGAGAGACTTGATTTCCATCAGGATGCCTCCTAGGCGTTTCAGGCGCCGTTGTTTTGGTGATAGTAGGATGACTCGTTGCTGTCAAGTAATTATAAGTAGGTTCGATTGCTGCTAAGGCGATTATTCACGCTCTGCTGCTCTTGAGTACCAACCCCGCCAAGCCGCAGCTTAGGGTTCAAGGTTCAACAGTTCAAAAGTTCAACGTAAGACCGTGAATCATCTCGGGCTGAGATGGGGACATCTTGAGACCGCCACAAATCGGGTGTAAGACACCAAACTGATATAGGAATAAAAGAAGCCGGTGAACTACGAGATGAACTATGAACGGAGGAACGTTGAGCATGACTGCTGAGCCCGAGAACGCGGCGATACCGATAAAGGTGACCGTCAACGGCGTCAAGCATGAGGCCGTGGTCGAGCCGCGGACCTTGCTGGTTTATTTTCTGCGCGAGCAATTAGCTTTGACCGGGACGCACGTGGGTTGCGATACGAGCCAGTGCGGCGCCTGCACGATTCATTTAAACGGCCGAGCCGTGAAATCCTGCACGATCCTGGCGGTCCAGGCCAATGGTAAGGAAATTACGACCATCGAAGGGTTGGCTCGCGGCGATGCGTTTCATCCGGTGCAGGAAGGCTTCCGCGAGAAGCATGGTTTGCAGTGCGGCTACTGCACGCCCGGTATGATCATGACCGCGGCGCATTTACTCGAGACCAACCCTGACCCTAGTGAGGAAGAGATCAAGCACGCGCTGGAAGGCAATCTGTGCCGCTGCACCGGCTACGTGAACATCGTCGAGTCGGTCAAATGGGCTGCGCAAAAGATGGGAGGCAAAAATGTTTCCCGCTAGTTTTGGCTACGCCGCGCCGCGTTCGGTCGACGAAGCGTTGCAATTGTTAAGCAAACACGGCGAGGATGCCAAGTTGCTGGCCGGGGGGCACAGTTTGATCCCGGCCATGAAGCTGCGCTTGTCCTCGCCCCGTACCCTCATCGATCTCGGCGCCGTGCCGGGCCTCAGCGGGGTGCGCCTCGATGGCAATACGTTAGCGATCGGTGCCTTGACGGTGCATGCGGATGTCGGCTCGTCCGACCTGGTGCGCAAGCACTTGCCGGGACTGGCCGACGCAGCGTCGGTGATTGGCGATGTGCAGGTGCGCAATCGCGGCACCATCGGCGGCAGCGTCGCCCATGCCGATCCGGCGGCGGACTTTCCGGTGATTTTAACCGCGCTCAATGCCACGTTCGTATTGCAATCGACCGGCGGGAGTCGAACCGTGACGGCGGACAAGTTCTTCGTCGATTACTTTACCACCGCCATGGAGCCAAACGAAATATTGACCGAAATTATCGTGCCGTTGCCGCCGGCCGGTACCGGGACGGCATACGCCAAACTGGCTCATCCGGCCTCCGGATATGTGGTCGTCAGCGCCGGCGCTATGATAACGCGCGGACCCTCCGGTTCCTGCCCAGCGGCGCGTATCACCATTGGCGGATTAGGCAGCGGTCCGGTCCGCGCCGTCGCGAGTGAGATGGAACTGCAAGGCAAAGCCCTCAATGCACAAAACATCGCGGCGGCCGCGGCTAAGGCGGCGGAAGAGACCGATCCCGACGGCGACATCTACGCCGGCGCCGATTACAAACGGCACATGGCAACGGTGCTCGCGCGGCGCGCGATTGAAGCCGCGGTTAAGCGAGCGGTAACCTAGACGACTAAACCGTGATCGTACTCGTGATCCGTGCTTCGAAAAATCCGCGAAAGCAGAAACTGGAGTTAGTTGGGATAGACGAACTCAAGTCACGAAGACGAACACGTTATTTCCCACAAGAGGTTAAATTCATGACAACGGAACACAACAGCAATGGTTTGATCGGCGCATCGATTCGCCGGGTTGAAGATCCACTCTTGATTACCGGCAAGGGTTGCTATGTCGACGATATCAATCTGCCGGGTATGTTGCACCTGGTGGTGCTGCGCAGTCTTTATCCTCATGCCAAAATAATTTCCATCGACACCGGCGCGGCCAAGGCGATAAAGGGCGTCATCACGGTGGTGACAGGGGCTGAGCTGCCCGAACACTTGAATATCAATGCCCAAGTCATGTTTCCAGGGCAAAAAATTCCGCCCCATCCGGTGCTGGCGCGCGGTGCTGTGCACGCTCCGGGCACGCCCGTGGCCGCCGTGGTCGCCGAAAGCAGGGCCATCGCTCAGGACGCTTGCAACGCCATCGAAGTGGAATATCAAGCGCTGCCGTCGGTGCAAAACGCCGAGGACGCGCTGAAACCTGGCGCGCCGCTGGCTCGCGAGGAGTTAGACAACAATATATGCTACACCGCGGTCAAAAAGGGCGGCGACGTCGACAAGGCCTTTGCTCAAGCAGAGCATATCGTGCGCATGCACATCGTCAGCCCACGCCAGGTAGCGCTGGCCATCGAACCCCGCGGCATCGCAGCCAATCCCGATCCCATGGGCAAAAGCCTCACGGTTTGGCTTTCCACCCAAGGTCCGCACCGGGTGCGCGCCGATCTTGCCGGCACGCTCGGTATGCCCGAAAATAAGATCCGCCTGATTGCGCCGGACGTCGGCGGCGGCTTCGGCAGCAAGGGACCGCTCTATCGCGAGGACGTGTTGACTTGTTATCTCGCCCTCAAATTGCGCCGTCCGGTAAAGTGGATCGCCACCCGCAGCGACGATTTCGTCACGACGATTCAGGGCCGCGACCAGGCGATGACTTCCGAGCTGGCGCTCAAAAAGGACGGCACCATGCTGGGACTGAAGGTCCGAGTGGTCGCCAATCTGGGCGGTTATCTGCAATCGAGCACCGCCGGGCCGCCGCAACGCATGATGGCGATGGCGCCGGGCTGCTATCAGATCAAAGACTGCCATGTCGAAGTCGTCGTCGTCTTCACCAATACCGTTCCCACCGGTCCATATCGCGGCGCCGGCCGTCCGGAGTCGGTTTTGAACATCGAACGGTTGATCGACAAGGCGGCGAAAGACTTGGGCATCGATCGTTTGGAAATCCGCCGCAAGAATTTCATTCGTCCGGAGCAGTTTCCGTATAAAACGGGTGTGGGCATGGAGTACGATTCCGGCGACTATTTCAAGTCTCTCGATGAGGCGATGAAGCTATCGAATTACCAGGACCTGATGCGCCAGCGCGACGAGCGGCGCGCCCGCGGCGAAATCGTCGGTGTCGGCGTGTCGACGTTCGTCGAACCCAGCGGCGGCGCCGGGTTCGAAAGCGGCACGGTGCGCATCGAGCGCAGCGGCGATATTACCGTAATCACCGGTTCCAGCTCGCACGGCCAGGGACATGAGACGGTTTGGGCCCAGATCGCCGCGGAAATGATGAAGGCGCCGATGGATCATGTGACCGTGCTGCACGGCGATACCTATATTTCGCAGCAGGGCACCGGCACCTTCGGCAGCCGCAGTGCGGTGGTGGGAGGCGGAGCTCTGGCCACCGCGGCGCAGCGGGTCATCGACAAATCTAAACGCATTGCAGCTCATTTGGTGGAGGCGGCGCCGGAAGATATGGTTCAGGCGGACGGCGGTTTTGCGGTCGCCGGTGTTCCCGAGAAAAAAGTGAGTTGGCGCCAGATCGCAACCGCGGCTTACGGCGGGAAAATTCCGCAAGGCATGGAGATCGGCCTGCAGGAGACTTGTTTCTTCGATCCGCGACGCGAAGCCTGGGGATACGGCGCCCATGTTTGTCTCGTCAGCATCGACCGGGAAAGCGGCGCGCCGACGATCGAGAAGCTCGTGCTCGTCGACGACTGCGGCGTGCTCATCAATCCGATGATCGTCGAAGGACAGATTCATGGCGGCGTCGCGCAGGGTCTCGGTGAAGCGCTGCGCGAACAGATGATCTACGCCGAAGACGGCCAAGTGCTTACCGGTACGTTGATGAATTATGCGGTGATGCGTGCCGCCGACATGCCGCCGCTTACGCTCGGCGAGACCGTAACGCCAAATCCATTTCACCCGCTGGGCGTCAAAGGGGTCGGCGAGGCCGGCACCAACGGCGCTCCGCCGGCGGTGGCCAATGCCGTGATGGATGCGCTCGCGCCATTGGGCATCGACCACATCGACATGCCGTACACCGCGCCCAAACTCTGGGAAGCGATTCGTCAGGCCCGAGCTGAACGAGCGTGAGTTGCTTGAGTTGCGCCTGCGTGTTGAGATCGCTAAGTCGATATTTCCTGTTATGTTTTGACGCAATAAATTGCTGTGCCGGATAGAGTAGCGACAAGGGGACTCAATCAACGCGCGAATCTGGCAAAAGCGGCACGGCCCTTTACGCTCATTGACGGATCATGCTAGTTATCGGGACAAATCACACGGCGAGGATAGAGAATCATGCAAATCATCGAACAAACGTTCAACACTAAAGAACACGGCATTGCCGGCTATCTGTCTTATCCTGAGCGCAAGACGCCGGGCCCGGCGTTGTTTTTAATCCATCCGAAGGGAGGAATGACCGATTATATTAAGATCGAGGCGCGCAAGTATGCCAGACTGGGCTACAGCACGTTCGCGATCAACGTATTCGAGCAGCTCGGCTATCCCTCGCCGACTCACATCGAAACCGGATCACAGATTCAAGCGAAGACCGCCGATCCCGAGTTTACCCGCGCGCTCACCGAAGGATGGCGTTTCTTGCTGTCACAGCCGCACGTGAACAAGCAAAGAGTCGCGGTGTGCGGTTATTGCATGGGCGGGCGCATCGCCATACATTTCGTTGCCGCGACGCCGGAAGTGCGCGCTTTCGTCGGCTATTATCCGACGGTGCGCGACGAACCCACGTCGGCTCTCAGGCCGATTCATCCATCGGTAGCAGTGGGCAAGATTCGCTGCCCATCGATCGTGTTGTATGGCGCCGACGACGTGACCACGGTGTTGCCCGTGCAGGAACAGATGTGGGCGGCGTTTAAGAAAAATGGCCAGCCGCTGGAGTGGCATTTCTTTCCATTCGGCGGGCACGGCTATGTCGATCCAGGCGCCGTGGGTTATCACGCCCACGCCACCGAGCTTTCATGGCCTTTGGTGGTGGATTTCATGGAGCGCCATCTCAAGTGGGGTGACGCGGCGTAGAACGTAGAAATGGTGTAAAGTGTTTAGCAGCAGGTAAAATTTTAGCGCGATCAACATTCTTTGGAGGTGCC
>JBBDNJ010000167.1:0-22627 GCA_040877705.1 Binatia bacterium
ATGAAGATCTTTGGGTTTTTTAACGTGTCAGAACCTTGGACCACCATGCACTGGAGGAGTGTAATCGGTGATCCTGTCTTTATAAGATCGACCTTCAATACTGTGTTTCTTGCCGGCGGTACGGCGCTGGCGAACATGGTTATTTTCACAGTTATTGCGTATGTAGTGGTGCGCAGTCGCTTCGTGGCTCGCATGATCTTAGACTATGTCTCTTGGCTACCTGTGACTCTGCCAGGAATTATCCTCGGTGTCGGGTTGCTCTCACTCTTTCTAGGAACTGCGGTTCTGCGGCCGCTTTATGGGACAATTTTTATCCTGGTCACCGCCACCGTCATTTCTACTATGACTAGTGGAGTCCAAATCAGTAAAAGCAACCTTGTACAGCTAGGGAACGATCTCGAAGAGGCAGCCAGGGTGAGTGGTGGTTCATGGTGGCAGGCTTTTAGGCGTGTGATCCTGCCACTTATTCTACCGACGCTTTTGCTCGTAGGCGCATTAGGTTTCATCTCAGCTGCGCGCAATGTGAGCACTGTGGTGTTGCTGGCTACTAGTTACACTAAGCCTCTGTCAATGTTGCAGCTTGATTTCATGGTGGAGGGACGTTATGAAGGCGCGGCGGTGGTAGGTGTGATTATCGTGGCGATAACAATCGGTGTAGCTTTTGTGGCCCGAGTCTTAGGACTCCGCATGGGACTCCATCAAAGTTAGCATTAGCTGTATAGAGGCTGTCCAGAATTTTGTGTGTGAAGCAAATTGATTATTGTAGTTGAGGCATGAATCGATCAGCAAAAAGAATCGCAAACTGATTCATGGCTGACTTCCTATTCGCGTGCGCTCATCTTCCAATCTTTGGTAATGTTTTCAACGCTAGATACAGAAGCGGCGGCATCACCGTTGAGGTGGGGCGAAGGGGTCAAGTCCGCTTTTAGCTCTTGGCGTGTTTTTTGAGCTGAAATAGACGATCGGCATGGCTCGACCGCTGCGCATCGAATATTCCGGGGCGTTCTATCACGTTATCAACCGTGGGCTATCGCGCCGTAATATCTTCATGGAAGAGAAAGGCCGGCGGAGCTTTCTCGACCTGCTCTCCGACATCACCCGGCTCTGAAAATACAAAATGGGGCAAGTCTGGAGTAACATAGTTATCTGTAACGCGGGCAGGGGAGCACTTTCGGGATCTCACTAGGCGCACAAGACGGATTATGACTGAAGCTGCCAGGCATCCGCAAAGCGCGCCTTAATGTCGCTACCCATTCCGAGCAAATGAACTTGAAAGACCGTTCGAAGCATTGACGCGATTTCACATATGGCATAGGATGCCATATGGCGAAGCGCCAGCCGGTAAGGGCGTTTAAAGTTTATCGTAAAGGCCACATCATAGAGGTGAAGATTTACAGAGTTCCTTCGAGCAAAAAGAACCCTCTCGGTTACCGCTTTCGCTGCTTCATGGTGCAGGCCACGACCGGAGAGGAGATTGTCGGCTACGACAATCATTGGCCGAAAGGCCCTCACCGCCACTTTTACGGGCAAGAGGAATCCTATTCGTTTCAGAATATAGAGACACTTCTCGATGACTTTAAGCGTGACTGTGAACATGTCTTAGAAGAGGTTGATGACAATGAAACTTCGTAAGATCCGCGTTTTGGTTAAGCCCTGGAAAGATATTTGGAAAGAGGAAAAAAGAGCAGCTCGTGGGCTTGATCGGGGAGAAAAGAAGTCTCGCTCGGGACAAGAAACGCTTTACTTTACTTCGATCGACGAGCTCCGTCAGGTTCTGACGGATAAGCGTCTCGAGTTACTCCGTCTCATTCACACCCAGAAACCAGGCTCGATTAAAGAGCTGGCCGCTATGGCGAAGAGGGACTTGAAAAACGTCAACGCAGATGTCCATCTGCTAGCCCGTCTAAGTCTCCTTGAGTTGGTAGAGGAGAAGGCCGGCCCGAAACGGCGCGGGCGCAAGCCTCCACGTGTGTCTTATGCAGCGGTCTCGGTAGAAATCCCTCTGGCCTAAGCGACTGCGGCGATCATTTCACGTGGCCTGCTCTCGATTGGTGCGGCAACTACGCACGTTCTACAAAATATCCGCCCATCACCGCTTCGTTCCACGATTTGATCACCGACGGCACGATGCCAACGGGCAAATCTTTTTCTGCTTTCCAGAAACTATGCACGCCAGCGCCGAAACGGGTGATGGCTATCTTGGGGGCGGGTTTCATGGCACGAAAGCCGGGAATGATCACTTCATTATAAACTTCCGGACTGTGATCGCGGCTGTCTTTGGATATTTCGAAGAGAAAAGACGGCACCGGTTTGACGGTGGGTCCGGTAAGCTCGCGCGTGTAACCGACGAAGCGTTGCACCAGCGCTTCGGTTTCTTCTCTGTTCATCCTCAAGCGCGCGGCGCTTACCCGTGCTCCTTCTGCCAGTGAATCGGTGATCGCATGCGTGACGATGTATTCAGCTTTGAATTGCGGCCGCGATTTTGCTTTTTCCCAAGCGTCGAAGATATCTTCCATGATCGCGGGCAAACGCATGAGGGCCGCGGGGCCTTCTTGTCCTAGTGCTTCCGGACCCTGATAACGCGCGAGATCCCGCCAGGTGCGAATGTAAAGCTCGTGAAAGGGATCGGTGCGGCCCTTGCCTTTCTTTTCAACTTTCTCGTAGCCTGTGATCTTTCCCATGTCGCCGCCCCATTTGTCGCGCTCGCAGCAAAGATAGCCGAACGGCGAATGTTCCGTGGCGCAGACGCCGGCCATGTTGGGGACACGCTGCGAGAGCATGCAGATAAACGGGCCGCCGGTTGAGTGGCCTTGTCCGTAAATAGAAAATTCTTTTTCGGGAAAGTGACGCCGGCACGCCTCGATCATGCCTTCCTCGAAGGCCGCGGGCCAAGCCGCCATGCGATACCAGAAGTTTGTCTCCGGCTTTGCCCTAGCCAGTGTTCGCGTGCCGTAACGATTGCGCTTGGAAGGATCTTTGACGACGTCATACTGATCGGGCGTGATCAGTTCGCCTTGCTTCCAGATCGGCGTGCGCACGGTGCCGCCGGCATGAATGGTATCGTCGGGCCAATCGCGGCTTGAATCGGGGAAATAGAATCTGCCTGGAAAAGTGCCCGCGATGACTCTAAAGCCGAACTTGCCGGCGAGCATTTTTGCATGTCGCTCGATGCCTTTAAAATCGCTCGATCCACCGTGAAGCAAGAAGAAGCCGGCTTTTTTGCCGCCGGCGCCGATCGGAGTCTTGCTGGAGTCTTCCGGTTCATGCACGACCATGCCGAGGTCCCAATCCATGCCCAAGACATTGATGCGGAAAATGTCTTCGGTTTGTTTGGTGGGAATATCGGGCATGCTCAAAACTTCCTCGGTGTCTTTTACGCATTGTTCCCGGGAAATAAACTCAGGTGGTTGCCAGCTTTTCTTTTCAGCTTTCATTTTTGTTTCTCCTCGATATTGGCCGCGGATCAAATTCGCTACGGTGACCTACGCTGCATGGACGAAGAAGGGCGTATGCAATACGCCCCTACGCACTCGTTGGAAAGGCCGCGGGTCTGGGACTCATGTTGAATCTCAGCTCTCGCTGGGCGATGATTTGAACCATTGAACGGTTGAACTATTGAACAACGGTTTTGTTAACTAGATCAAGCTCTTGCCGCCGAAGCGTACTTTCCACTGGTCGATGACTTCTTGGTTATAGACGTTGTCCAAAACCTCGCCTTTCAAAGCGGCGATCACCGCGCGAGTTCCCCAGATCAGCCCTGGGTGAAGCCCGCTGCCGTGATTGGACGAAATCATGTGCGGGGAGATCAAGACGCGATCATCCATTCTTCTCAGCGGACTCTCGGCTGACAGCGGCTCGTTTTCGAAAACGTCGCAAGCCGCGCCGGCGATTTTGTTGTTCTGCAAGGCATCGATCAGGGCCTTTTCGTCGACACAGTAGCCGCGGGACGTATTGATGAATACCGCGGTGGGTTTCATCGTAGCGAACTGTTCGGTGCTCATCAGGTGATGGGTTTCCTTGGTCAAGACGACGTGCAGGGTGACGACATCCGCTTGCTTCAGCAGGCTCGGCAGATCGTTGACACGCTCGACGCCGGCATCAGTGAACCGGGAGTCCGGAATGTAGGGATCGTAGGCGATCATCCTCATACCCCAAGGCTTCATGAGTTTGGCGACGCGGGTGCCGATGCGGCCGAGACCGACGATGCCGATAATGATCCCGGAATAGCCATCCGACTCGCGTTTGCCGACGAAAGTCCCTTGCAGTTCGGTGTTGCGCCAGCCGCTTGTCGTCTTTAGATAGCGGTCGCGCTCGCGGACTTTCTTGAGCAACGTGAGCATGTTCGTCACCGTACCTTCGGCGACGCCGCCCCAGTTGGATTCGGTCGGTCCATGGGTGACCAGTATCCCCATCTCCGTTGCCGCATCGACGTCGACGTCGTCCACGCCGATGGTAAATTTTGCGACGATGCGCAGATCCTTCGATGCCTTCATAATCTTTTGCGTGATCGGCGAGCTGCGAATGGACGTTCCCATCAGCGCGACGCAGCCTTCGGCCATCTTGGCCATCTCGTCTTCATTATTTCCTTGCGGCGAATCCCAGTTGGCTTTTCCAAGGACCAACTCACAACCGGCATCGGCCAACATCTTGTGAGCCTCGCCCGTAGGGTCGGCGGGAGCAAAAACAAAAACTTTTGGTTTTGCCATGGTCGTCTCCTCTATTTGAACTTTGTTTTCTTCTACTAATGCTTTGGAAGGGAAGTCAAGCGACGCTCTAATCCGGCGATTGTACCCATGACTTGATCGTTTTTCCGCCTCAGATATTGTTTCTGCGCTAGACAATTAAGCTGCAAACCGGATAAGAAAGACGGAAAGGTTGTCGTTGATGAGCACGCATTAGCTAAATCCGTGAGGACGACCTCGATGAGGATTCAAACATGAAGCTGTTAATCACCGGCGGAATGGGCGTCAACGGCGCGGTGACGGCGCGTTTGATGGTGCAAGACGGCCTGCGCCCGGTGCTGATGGATAATCGCTTGGATCTCACTTTAATGGGCGACATCAAGGACCAAGTCGATGTCGTCATTGGCGATATTTGCGATCCGGCGGCGTTAGAAAAAGCGGTCGATGACTACGAGGTCACCCACATCGCTCATCTTGCGGCATTGATGCCGGAGCCGGCGGAGGCCGACCCCAGGCTTGGCGTTAAAGTCGGCGTGGACGGCACGGTGAACGTATTGGAAGTCGCGCGCGCGAAAAATATCAAGCGCGTCGTGTTTACCAGTTCGAAAGCGGCCTACGGTGAGATCCTCGGCGAATATGCGCCGCCGACGTGTAAACCGGTGCGCGAAGATTATCCCAAACGGCCAGCGGATTTGTATGGATCGATCAAAGTTTGTTGTGAAGAACTCGGCCGCTACTATCGGGAGAGCTACGGCATCGAGTTTATCGCGCTGCGCTTTGTCTCGATCTATGGTCCGGGTAAAGAAGCGCGTCACGGGCCCTTGTCTTTCTATGGCCAGCTTATCGAAAAAGCCCGGCGCGGTGAGAATTGGGCGATCCCGCAGGGCGGCGATCAGCTCAACGATGCGGTTTACGTCGGCGATGTCGGCCGTTCCGTCTATCTGGCGGTGACGGCGCCCACGCCAGACGAATGGATTTTCAACATCGGTACAGGAAAGTCGTCGACGCCGCGTGAGTTTTTAACCGCCGCGGCCAAGATTTACCCTAATCACAAGATTGACCTTGGCCCAGGGCCGAGCAAATTGGGACGAAGCAAGCAGAGCTACTGCGTTTTTGACATCTCGGCGGCAAAAAGGAATATCGGTTATGAGCCTGCTTATGATGTGGAAAAGGGTGTTCGCGACTACACCGCCACCCTCGACCGGCTAGGGCGCTAAATAAAACTTAGGAACAAAAGAATGGAGGAATTCACCGTGGCGGAACAAAGCAAACCTTCAGGCAACCCTGAAGTATGGTCGGCGGGAGTCGGCAAGAAGAGCAACGCGCAGTATGGCTCCGACCTCATGGTCGAAATGTTGCGCGAGCTGGGGATTAAATATATCGCTTTGAATCCCGGCGCGAGCTATCGCGGCTTGCACGACTCCATGGTGAACTTCGAAACCGGCAACGGGCCCGAAATTATCATGTGCACGCATGAAGAGATCGCGGTGGCCCTGGCCAACGGCTATGCTCGCGCCACCGGTGACATCATGGCCACGGGCCTCCACAATGTCGTCGGCCTGCAACACGCGAGCATGGCGATCTTCAATGCCTGGTGCGACCGCACGCCGATTTTCAACCTGGGCGGTGGCGGTCCGCAAAACACCACTAATCGCCGTTCCACCGATTGGGTCCATACGGCATTGGTGCAAGGTCTTGCGGTGCGCGATTATGTGAAGTACGACGACCAGCCGAACTCCGTCGACGCAGTGCCGGAGTCTTTCCTGCGCGCCTATCGCATTGCCATGACCGAGCCCAGAGGGCCGGTGTATATCTGTCTCGATACCGATGTTCAGGAAGAAAAAATCACCAAACCCATGGTGGTGCCGCATGCCCAGTTGTTTCGCGCGCCGGCCGGACCGGCGGCAAACCCGGAATCGCTGCGGCAGGCATCCCGGCTGCTGGCTGAAGCGCAGTGGCCGGTAATCGTCGCCGGAGAAGTCGGGCGCAATCCCAAGGCGCTGCCGGCATTGCTGGACGTTGCCGAGGAGCTGGGCGCAGCGGTGATCGATTCCGACGGCCGGTATGCATTTCCCAGCACACACCCGCTCAATCTCACCAATGCGCGAGAGGAAGCACTGCGTAACGCCGACGTCGTCCTCGCTCTCGATGTGCCGAGCCTGGGAGTGCCGCTGGGCCCATCGGTCCGCGAGCGCGGCAACTTCGCGCCGGTGATTTCGCCCGGCTGTAAGGTCATTCACATGACTTTGCTCGATCTCGAGCGGCAGAGTTGGGTGAGCGATGCCATGTGGCTTTTGCCGGTGCACGTGCCGATCGCGGCCGATACCGCGGTGGCTTTGCCGCAACTGCTCGAGCAGCTGCGCGAGCGGATGAAAGCCAATGCCGACGCGGCCCGGCAGGTTCGAGAGCGGCGCGCCAAAGTGGAAGCGATTTACAACGAAGCGCGTAAAAAGAGCCAGGGTTGGATCGAAAAAACCTGGGAAGAAAAACCAATTTCGCAAGCGCGCTTCTTTGGCGAGATCAATAAGCGGGTGCAAGGCAAAGCCTGGGCGCTGGTGTCGGCGCATGGGCGGCGCTGGCGCGAGGCCATCGAGATCACGGAGCCGGCGCACGGCATCGGCGGCGGCAGGGGAGGGGGCGTGGGCTACGGTCTGCCGTCTTCCATCGGCGCGGCGTTGGGTCATAAGGAGAGTGGACGGTTGTGTGTCAGCATTATCGGCGACGGCGACTTTCTAATGACCTCGAATGCTTTATGGAGCGCGGCGAAGTATCACATCCCGCTGCTGGTCGTGGTTATGAACAACCGGTCTTATTACAACGACGAAGAACATCAGGAGCGGATGGCGAAATGGCGCCAGCGGCCGGTGGAGAATAAAGGAATCGGCATTCGGATCGAGGACCCGGCCCCTGACTTGGCGGCGATCTCGCGCGCCTTGGGTGTGGAGGCTTTCGGACCGATTGCCGAGCCAGATCAGTTGGGTTCGATCCTGGACAAAGCCATCGCGATTGTCGAAGAGGGGAAACCGGCGGTGGTGGACGTGATCACGCAGCCGCGATAGTCGTGAAGACTCTCGGCGCATAATTCCAATCGGTGGGCAGCAGAGCATAGCCGGACGGCAGTGCGGTAGCTTGGGAAAGCGGCGACGTGTGCGCGTGGCATCAAAATGCGAAAATTGTTCCGGAGCGGTTTCGACCTTAGGCTAAGATCTGGAAGTAATCGGCAAAGTTCGGATGCGGACGCGGGTTTCCTCGAGGATAACGACGCTTCCCTGGTCTAAGAAGGAAGCGACACCAGGCAAATTGGTCAGAAGCAATGCCGTCTGAGCTGCCGGCTTTCGCTGAGAGCTTCGGCGAAAGAGAATCAGCGAGGGTTTTGTTTCCTGTCGCGTGGCGAGTAAAGTACCAAAGTCGGTATCCGAGGATATGACGATCCGCTCCTCGTCAAAGGCCCGGTAAAAAATCTCCTCATCCGCCGCCTTCTGCATCCCGTACTCGCGGACGTGTGCTGCATCATGGCCTGCGTTGCGCAAGCCTTCCGCGACCAACGGCGATAGAGAATTGTCCACCAGGAATTTCAACGACCGTTCACGAGTGGCAGTTCACGTTCACGCACAGCCTCAGCAGCAAATCGCAAAGCCTCGCGGATGTCTTCGTGCTCAAGATCCGGGTACGCTTTAAGAATTTCGTCGTCCGCCATCCCGTCCGCCACCATCCCGACGACCGTCGCCACAGGTATTCGAAGGCCCCGAATACACGGCAGGCCGTCCATTTGTTTGGGATTAACTGTGATACGGTTGAACTTCATTTTTATTCCTTTTGGCTTAACACCGGGCCTGGATGAGCCCGTAAGTCACTTTAGCTTTTCTTAGGCAATCAATATATCTCATCTCCTGCGGCCTTGCATGCGTTCAAACCGTCAAGAATTCTTCTGATTGGAAATGGATACCTCCGGTTGGCGTGTATCCATTGTCCGACCAAAAACCCGTGTTAGTCATGCTGATCCATATATTTGTCTCCGTATAGCAAATATCACGACGGACCCTTAGTTTTCTTCTGGGGCGCATCATTAGTTTAGGCGGGATCTTTCGCTACTCGTTCGAAAAAGGCAACCACGCCAATCGTTCTGCAATCCTCAGCAGGACATCTACGACGAGCGCAAGAGCTGCGATCCAGAGGCCCCAAACCGTAAGCCGCCGGTCGTAAGAAGCTTCACGTGTTTCAGCTTCTCGTTGCTGTAGAACCTTGGCTGGTGGGATCAACATCCCCTGACGATAACGCCAGAAGAAGCAGAAGTCACGACGATCGGTGTCGGCTATAACAATTTGGCGGTTGCTTTTATCGAAGTTGTAACCTTCGTCCCAAACGCCGAAGTGGCATGCCAGCGTCCATTGTTCCTTGGCCCATGAAAAGTCTCCCTCCGCTGCTAGCTTACGCTCTTCGTCCGTCACGTGTACCGTAATCGGATTGGGTGAGCGCAGGCTACGGGCCTCTTTGACGAAAAAATGACAACTGGAGCAAGTCTGCTTTGTTTTCAGCGTTGATCTCCCAAGTCGCTCCGCAGAACCACGCGCTGCAACCGCTGGCTATAATTGGCAATGCTCGCCGGCAAATCCCGCGCGTGAAACCTCCAACTGCCGGTGGCACACGCCGTCGCGACCACCTCATAAGGTGTCGCTATCGTTCAGTCCGGCAACAAACGCCTGTACCGAGAAAAGACTTCCGGTACCTTTTCTGCGTCCATGATTTCTCACCTGACCTGCGCTTTTCTCTCTTTGAACCGCACCCGTTGTTACGTGTAACACGGGTCACGAATCAAGAGCCACAGGTTAGTCAACTCTGGCTTTGACGGCCAATTCAGAATTGAGTCGTACAGCGGAGTAGTCGTCTTTTCGTCAAGAAATTTCTTGAAGACATTCCAACTTCCTGTCGAATCAGTCTCGAAACACGGATTCGATTTGTTGAAAGCTAATATTGCTGAATTCAGGGTCTTAATTTGGTCTAGGTAGTGACTTGTCATTTTGCGTAGCTGTGATTCAAAGCTGCTGTCCTGACTGTACCGATCAATCATTAGCTGCGTCGCCTTTGATTCCAACGGAGGTATGCCGTTGCGTATCAGAGACGTGCGAATGTCGTTCATTCTAGCTTCTTCCAGTCTGGTCCAGTAGCTAAGCGTCACGGAGTTGTCTTCGACTTCGTTCAAAAAAGCATATGCCGCGTTGACTCGCGAATGGTGCTTGATATTGGCGGCGATCAATTCCTGAGTTGGCTCGATCGAAAGTAGTTTTAGGCCGACCGAATGAATGATTACTCTTAGGATAGTGGCTTCGTCAATCCCTCGCCGGTAAGAGAAATAAAACGTTCCTCCTGCGGGTACAACCCACCAGCCGTCGTGCTCGACTGGTGCCACTATATCTTCGGCCATGCTGGTTTGCCGTGAGACACTCCCGTGAGTAAACGCATTCCGTCGAATCTCATAAAAGTACCTGTAGAGCCGCTTGATCAATGTCTCCGGGTCTGCATCTTTTGACGAGAGCTGTTGTTTAAATGATCCTAATCTTACATTTTTCGCGAGCCAATTTTTTGTGACTTGTGGCAACGTTTCAAAGAGACAACGTAAATTTCGACCTACCCCTTGCTCGTCCTCGTATTGTGAATACACGCGTTCGATCTCATCCAACCTCAGACTCGCTTTCTTTGTGTTGCCACGTAGCCATATTGTGAATTTCACGTGGTCGGCTTTTCCAGCTAGGGTGTCAAGGCAGGTGCACAGGAGATAAACCTCAATCGACGGCAACTCGACGTGATTAAGAGCGTACATCTCGTCCGGACTCGCGACTGGGTTCGTGTATGCTGCTGACAGTTCATAGCGCAGCTTTAGAGTTAACCAAACCCGCTTCGCTACTAGCTTTAAGCGGACCTGATCTTCTTCGGATAACCTCGAATAGGCGGCTTGAAAGGCATCAGGCTCGATTCCACACCCGAACACTCGCTTTACGATGTCGAGCTGCCAATCCCTGTTTTGTTGCAACATTGGCTTAATCCGTTCAGCAAGTATCGCTTGCTGGGATGGCACCTAGAACGAGCGATACCTATCGTTTATTCTTAGAAATCCCACATCCGCTGCGCGTTGCATAAACCCACGAAATCCGCGACCAGTTATTCTTTTTCCGTTGGCAAAATGGTTCTAAAGCCTTCAGGTTGCCCTTCCACAATGTCAATTTCGTCTGCGGTCAACCCATAAAGCTCGTAAACCAATTGGTCGATCTGATGGTCGGTTGCTTCGATCTCGCGCTGAAGTTGGATCTTGTCGTTTGGGTTTTTTGCGTTAGCCAACTCTTGGCAAAGTTCCAACATGCGCTGGACCAGTGTGACTATCCTAGTGTGCCGAGCTTTGTCGGCGGCGTCGGAGAAATTTATGACGCGAATCGGTACTTTCTCCATGTATTGGTAAATGAGGCGGTAACGATACTGGCCAGCGCGGATTCCGAAGGGGATACTGATGTTGCTGATCCCAAACCAGAACAACCGGCTGTTCAGAATGCCGAGTAGATAAAGGTCGTCGGTGCCAAGACAGTAAGCGGTATTGGCGAGGTAAATCCCCGAGCGATCGAGAAAGAATCGCGGCTCTTTGCAGATGTCGGGAAAGATTATCTTTGGCGCTTCCAAATACCGATAATAGTCACAAGGCCGAAGCTCCCACCAATAATCGCCTTGGTCCTGCCGCTTACGCAGTGGCACGATGAATGCCTTTAGATGTTCGGCAATACTTCCATGGTCACGGCTGAACCAATTCCACGCTTCCTTTTCCGAAAAGTCCGTGGAGCTTTGCCGCGTTTTCACCAATTGTTGCTTCGTCCAGCCTGAGGGAATGACAATGAGATATCGCCCTTCATCGTTGATCAGGTAGCGCCGAATGTCCTGCCCACCAAGAAAAGGCTTGATGAGTAGCTTGCTCGCAGGTGATGACTTGATGAGTGAGGCTCGCTGCTGTTCTGAAATCTCGAAGGCTTCGTTGAATCCCGTTTTGAGTCCGTAAAACATCTTGCGCTCGACATAGTCTCCGAGCGGTTTGCCCGCTTTCAGTATCTTTTCAAAGACCGCAGCCTCCGACTCCGATTTGAGCGACCACGCTTCAGGCGAAAACCGTTCGTGCGGAACGGTGTAGTTATTGGTGGCAACATGCTCGCTCAAGCTATGTGCCTCAAAGGAGTGGACTTTGGAAACTTCAACGCGCGATGGTTTCGCACCTTTTGCGAGCAGCGGGATGCAAACGTAGGTGTCTTTAGCATTGGCAAAAATCGGTAAACCGCCAAAATCGACGATGCGAAGAACGGCAGCATGTTTCGTCAGCATCCGGCGCAAGGACTCGCCGTACGTCGCCCGCAGGAAGCTGCTCGATACGATGATGCTGAATAGACCGCCGTCACGCAGCAGCTTCACTCCCTTCTCCATGAAATAAGCATACAGGTCAGCGGTGCCGTCGGAGGCTTCGTAGTGCTTCTCGAAGTACTCTTTAAAGTCCGAGAGAGATTCCTGTCGGACATACGGAGGATTCCCAATCACAGCATCGAACCCGCCGGCTTTCATGACCGCCGGAAATTCTGTGTTCCAATCGAAGGCGTTGATTTTGTAACGGTCTTCCTCCTCAAGCAAACCCATTTGTTTGTTCTGGTAAAAGTCGGGGTCGATGAGAGAGTTGCCACATTTGATGTTGTTGCCGAGGTCCGGCAGTGCGCGTTCGCGCCACATCTTGAGCTGGCGCGTGAGAGAATCCTGATTCTCTCCTTCGAGCACCTTGAGCAAGAGGCTCAGCTTGGTTACTTCCACAGCCTGGCTGTCGATGTCCACGCCGTAAATATTGTTGAGAAGAATGCGCTTCTTCTCTTGAGTAGTCAGGTACCACTGGTTGCCGACGCCTTGATAAATTTCTTTGGTGTGTTTCTGTGAACCATCTTTGACGTACCAGTCCCGGTGATAGTCCAGCAGAGAGGTATATGCGCCGACCAGAAAAGAACCCGAGCCGCAGGCCGGATCAAGGATACGCAGCTTTTCGATCTGCCTCGGAGATTTACCTTCGCCCAGTTTACCAACCGTATTTTTGACGATGTAATCGACTATGTACGCAGGCGTGTAGTAAACCCCGCCGGCTTTCTTGACCTCGGGCTTTTCTTCGACAATCGCCCGGTGCCCGGGCGTGAGACGGATGACTTTCCCCAGAAACTGTTCATAGACGGTGCCGAGGATGTCAGCGCCAAGGACCGAGAACTCGTAGGGGCTTTCGGGATAGTAGAGGCGGCGAAGTATGTCCTTGAGAATTTTGTCGTCGATCTTGAGCTTGAGCGTTAGGCCGTCGGGTGCTTCAGCTCGGTCTTTCTCCTGCTTGAAGTGAAAGATGCCGGAGTTATATTTGTCGTCCGCGATACCGTAGAGGTACTGCAGCCGTTTGTAAATGTTCTCGCCGTTTAACAGCGCTTGAAGCTGGCCGTAGTTCTCAACCCCGCGATCCTCGCACATGCGCAGGAATATAATTCGGTCGATGGTGCGCTGGACGGCAAAGTTAAGATCGCGCACGCTGAGTTTCGGATTACGCAGCGCGAGATTTTTGGCGAGTGCATCGCGCCACGTCTCGATCTCGGCAAGAAATTCCTTGTCGACGGGCGACGTGCCGCGTTTACCCTTCCGTGCCTCCGCAAATTTATCGAAGGAACCCTTGAGTACCGCTTCGCGGGAAAAAATTCCGGCGATTTCATCCCATCGGTCGGCGTAGTTCTCGTAGGTGAGGTAAAGAATGCGCGCTGTGCTTGCCTTGTCCGCCGGTTTAGGTAGGACCCGGCAATCGTAAACAGCTAACTCGCCGAAGTCGGTGAGGATCGAGAGGGGAAGCTTGGCGCTCCACGCATATCGCCGAAGTTGATAGGCCGGGTTTACGTCGTCCTTGATATTAACTGCGGGCCTTTTGGCCTCTAAGAAAAACTTGCGGGCGCCGCCGATGCGGAAGCAGTAGTCCGGTGCCTTGGTTGCGCCGCCCATCTTGATGGCGTCCTCGTGGATGACGTCTTTGTAGGCTTCCGCGTAGCCGGATTTGTTGGTTAGATCCCATCCTAAAGCCTCGAACAGAGGATTGATGAATTCGATCCGGACTAGCGTCTCGTTATAGCTGTGGTTCTGATAGGCGTCGATGTTTCGTTCGAATCTTTCGACTAGCTCTGCAAGTACCTTCGGGGTGTCCGTCATGAGGCGGGAGTGTAGCCGAGGTATAAGTTTATGAGCAAACGGATTTTACATTATGCCATCAGCTTGACTCCAGGCGTGCCCAGAAGATAGATTCGCGTTCATATTTGAAATAGAAAAACCTCATATAAACACGGAGGGACCCCACGATGGATAAATCCATTGAGCAAAGTTTGACCGCGCTGCTCGCGCGCGAAGGGCTGGAGCCGAAACCGGGCGATTTGGAACAGTTCACCGAGATCATCGAGCTGTACATGGAGAATCTCAAGACGCTGCACTCCGTCAATCTCGGCGCGGAGGAGTTGGCGCCGGTGTTTCGGCCGGAATGGACGGGGAAGTGATGCTTAAGAAAGGTCTCTCACTTTGTTCGAGATGACAATCATCGGTTTTTCGGCCCCTGTTTCTCATTTCGAGTCCTTCGGCAAAGGCTCAGGATAACTCCGCGAGAATGTGACGCCATCGACCGATCACTTACCGCGTGAGGGACGAAAGGAAAATTAGTATGGCAGTCGCAGAAAAACCGCTGTATTACCTGTCGATCCACGAGGCTCAACAACTGATTCAAAAACGCCAACTCTCGCCCGTCGAATTGACTCGGGCGGTGCTTGACCGCATTCAAGCCGTCGATGGAAAGCTGCATGCCTACATCAATCTAATGGCCGATAGCGCCATGCAGGAAGCTCGTGACGCCGAGGCGGAAATCCAGAAGGGTAACTGGCGCGGCCCGATGCATGGCATTCCAGTGGCCGTCAAGGATCAATTGGATGTCGAGGGCGCTCAGGCGCGCATTAGACAGTTCACCCAGGGCGTGGGCGATGCGACCGCCGTGCGCAAACTGCGCGAAGCAGGCGCGGTCATGATGGGCAAGCTGCACATGAGCAGCTTGCCTGACGCGGAATTGCCGCTGCCACGCAATCCGTGGAACACCGAGCATATCACCGGCGGATCGAGCACCGGCTCAGGCGCTGCCGTGGCTGGCGGGCTTTGCCTCGGTTCGCTGGGCGAAGACACCGCCGGTTCGATTCGCAATCCGTCGGCCTTTTGCGGCCTAGCTGGCTTAAAGGCGACTTACGGGCGCGTAAGCCGTCACGGCTTGGCGCCGCTGAGTTGGTCGCTCGATCACTGCGGGCCGATGGCGCGGGTGGTCGAAGACTTGGCGCATATGCTTAACGCGATCGCCGGACACGATGTCAAAGATCCCACCTCGAGCAGTGCGCCGGTAGTCGATTACACGAGCGCGCTGCGCGAGGACGTGAAAGATATGGTGATCGGCGTGCCGCGCGCATACATCGACGAGTGCGCGCCGCGCACGGCGCCCATCGTGCTGCAACGCGTGAATGAAGCCATCGGCGATCTCAAATCATTGGGAGCTCGGATTGAGGAAGTCAAAGTTCCGACTTTGAATCTGGCGACCATCGCCAATGCCGTCATCTACTACAATGAGTTCTGGGCGGCGCATAAAAGCGCTGCGGCTTCGGTGTTAAATACCGGCGCGGCGCAGCGGCGGGCGCGGATCTATCTGGGCCTGCTCACCGGTTCGGCAGATTACATTCAGGCGCAGCGCATCCGCAGCCGTTGCCGCGCGGAGTTGGCCGAGGTGTTCGGTAAAGTCGATTGCCTGGCGTTGCCCAATCAAGCCGGTCCCGCGCCGCTGGTGAAAGACGTGGGGCCGATCGACACTCTGTTCAAACATGTCGTGCCCGAATACCACGGTCCGTTTAACTTGACGGGACTGCCGACGCTTTCGGTTCCTTGCGGATTCTCGGAAAATAATTTACCCATCGCTTTGCAATTGGTCGGCAAGCCATTCGATGAGCTGACCGTTGTTCGAGCCGGCTATACTTACCAGCAGCATATGAAATGGTTTGAGCAGAGGCCGTCACTCTGAAAAATGTTCGAGCCGTTCAAATCGTTCAAGCAGTTCAAAACGTTCAAAACGTTTAAGGAAGGAAAAACGTCATGGATATCGAGCGAATCAATCCGCGGGAGTGGAACTGTAGCGCCGCCGTGTTGGGCGACCTGGTATTTCTTTCGGGAACCGTTGCCGACGACAAGTCGCTGCCGATGAAAGGGCAGACCGAGCAGGTGCTGCGCAAGATCGACGCCGTCCTCGCTAAAGCCGGTACCGACAAGTCACGAATACTGAGTGCGACCGTTTACATGGCTGACGCCGGCCTCAAGGACGAGATGAACGAAGCCTGGATGGCGTGGGTTGATAGATCGAACCTGCCGACCCGCACCGCCGTGGGCGCGGCACTTACGCCGGGCACGCTGGTTGAGATCACGGTGTGTGCCGCTAAGCGATAGCGATTTTAAGACCATCCAACAGCGCCTATCGATCTAAGAATCGTCGCGGCACCCGCCGCTTTTGCCGAAGCCACCGCGACTTTCCTTCTGAATATAACTGCTGTCGACAGTATCAGGTATGTGTGCCCGCTAAACAGGCCTGATTGCTTCACAGCAAAGCCTGCCACTGTAAAGCTTTCTTACACAAAAAATGCCTCGGACGACGCGTAGACGGATTTTTTGTCTCTCTTTGTAATTTAGCTTGAACTTAGCCTGGTTTTGGAATATTGACTACCTCCTGAAATCCGACAGTCTCTAGAGCACTCGCGGAAAAACCATGACGGCCGAACTTAAAGGAAGTCCCAAGAGGATTAGGAACATGCCAGAACAACTACTGACTCTAGAGCAGGTCGCCGATTATCTTAATGTCGATAAATTTACCGTGTACCGCTTATTAGCTGATAAGGACCTGCCGGCTTTTAAGGTGGGCAATCAATGGCGCTTCAAAAAGAAGCTGCTTGAAAACTGGCTAAAGAAAAATTCCAATGCGCAACGCCGGCGTTCACAATAAGGAAAATCAATTTCATCTTCGCTAGTGATTCCGGCAAGACAGACCGCCTCGATATGGTATCCGTTCGCATTCAGATAAACGCGGCGTAGTCGAACTGGTCATACGGAAAAACGTAAATAAGTGTTCCTGTGCAACCCCAATGCTTGATTACTTCACGCTTAAATCACTCATTTATGAGTTCGTCGCTAAACCGTAAAATCGCTCCGCATTTCGATAGCGCACCGCATCTTTATCGGCCTCAGTGAGGCGTGGGTTTTCGCCCAACTCCGCCAATTCCGCCTTGCAGGTCTCATTATTAACCTCGTGAGGAAAGTCCGAGGAGAATATAAACGGTTTGTTGCCGACGACGCTGACCGCGAAGGGGAGGGTTAGCTCGTCGCCTTCGACCCCGACGAAGATGCGCCCCTCATCCACGTGGCGTTTAATGTAATCGGTGATCGACTCTTTGTCCCGGAGCTGTAGAAACCGGCCGCGCGGATCATACTGGACATGACTGTTCCAGGAGCGCTCGAAGCGTTCTATACAGTTGACGAACCAGCCTGCGCCGGCCTCCATGAAACCGAAACGCACTTTGGGGTATTTGTCGAAGACACCGTTGAAGAGAATACCGGCGAAGTTCACCATTTGCCCGAACGGATGGCCAAGCGCGTTGACCGGCGCATAGGGAGTCATATCGTCCAGACCCATGTGATCGTGCACGCCCCCATGAATGCCGATGCAGCATTCGCGGCGATTCGCCTCTTCGTAGATCGGCCAGTAACGTTCGTCGCCGAGATGATTCTGAGCGCCCATGACTCCCGTGCTTGGCAGCATCGCGCCGCAAAAACCTAGCTCTTTGACCATGCGCCGCAATTCTTTGACTGCTTCGGCGGGTTCTTGCAGCGGGATCAAACCTAAAGCCTGAAAGCGCGAGCTCTTGCTGAGATACTCGTCGTGCATCCAGTCGTTGTAGGCGCGCGCCAGTTCGATGGCCCAGTCCAGGCTGACCACGCGACCGAATGACAGGCCATTGGTCGGATAGAGCACTGCGCTGGCAAGCCCGACGTCTTCCATAAAGTCGATCCAGCCGTCGCGGCCGACTTTGGCAAAGGCTCCCGGCGGCAGGTAATGGGCATTGGCCGCATGCAGATGGTCGTTAGGAGGATACGGGCCTCGCGCCGTGCCGAAGCGATCGCGATAAATTTCGGGCATGCGCCCGGCGATAGCGGAGTGATCTTCGACCACATGGCCGTCACCGTCGATAATTTTGTATTTATGGACTGTCATAGCTTTCTGGCTCCTTCTTACGTCGATTGGGCGAAGAGATTGTCATTCTGAGGCGAAGCCGAAGAATCTTGCGCGATATCGGCCCGAGATTCTTCGCTATACGCTCAGGATGACCTCTACAGAGTAGAGGTCAGTTGATAAAAACGCTGCGAGTTGCGAAATAGAATCGCCTCTTTGTCGTCCCCGGTCAGTTGCGTGTTTTCGCGAAGTTCTTCCAGCTCGTGTTTGCACGTGTCCGCGTCGACTTCGTGCGGATAGTCGGTGGAAAACACGTAGGGTTTGTTGCCGGTAATCCTCACGGCCTCGGCGATGCTGAGCTCTTCGCCTTCGCAACCGACGAAGATCCGGCCATCGTCGATGTGCCGGAGAATATAATCGATAATCTTCTCGCCTTTTTTAAGTTGTAAAAAGCGCCCGTGCGGATCGTATTGCACGTGGCTCTCCCACGAACCGGTAAATCGTTCCATGCAGGTGAGCAGCCAGGCGCAGCCCGCTTCCATAAAGCCGATGCGCACACCGGGGAATTTATCAAAGATACCGTTAAAAATGATTCCGGCGAAGCCGATCATCTGGCTCATCGGATGGCCGAGCGCATTGGCTACGGCGTAAGGGCTCATATCATCCATCAGTAGATTCTCATGGGCTCCGCCATGGATCGCAATGGCGCAACCCAAACGTTCGGCTTCACCATAGATGGGCCAGTATTTTTGCGAACCCAAGTGCGGCATGTTCACGCCCATCGAAGGTAACATCGCGCCGCTGAAACCCAAGTCACGCACGATGCGGCGCAGCTCAATGACCGCTTCGGCCGGTTCTTGCAGCGGGATCAGGCCCATCGCTTTGAAGCGCGGGCTCTTGGACAGGTAGGTGTCGTAGATCCAATTGTTGTAGGCGCGCGCCAGTTCGGTGGCCCAATCGCGGCTAACGATTTTACCAAAGGCAAGTCCGGCGCTGGTGTAGAGCACGGTGGTGCCAATGCCGACGTCTTCGAGAAAAAGCTCCCAACCTTCGCGGCCGACGTTGGCAAAGGCGCCCTTCGGCGTGAAGTGGCGGTTCGCGTTGTGCAGATGGTCGATGGGCGGAAACGGGCTTCTTGCGCGCGCATCGGAAAAGCTTTTGCCGACGTATTCGTTGGGCATATATTTCCAGATGCTCGCGATGTCTTCGACGACGTGGCCGTCGCCATCGATAATTTTATGATCGCTCATTGTGTTATCCTTCGGTGAATCGTGAACGAGATTTTTGTGATTCGCGTTACTTCATTCTAGAAAAAAGTATTATCTTGTTATGCGCTCTTCGCCAATTTCCGCGCCGGATACTTTTCGCACAAACCTTTCCAATACGCGGCAATCTTCTTGCTGTTGTCTTTGACGCACGCGCTTTTTCACGGTGGCAACGGTGGCCTCGATCAGCTTCTTGTGCTCTTCCCAAAGGAGGGCATGAAACTCACCGAAGCTGCCGGTTGTCGTAATGACGTTGGCGCCGCCGTCGCGAATAATCTGGTCGACGGCGCGTGTAAGCTCGCCGGTGTCAACCGTATCTTCGGCATCCGGACGGTCGCCGTTTTTGGTCGTAAACGCCGGCATCATCGCCATGATGCCCTTCAAATCATTCGCTGTGATCATCGTAGACTCCTTTTCAAAATTGATTGCAGGCCGGTTTCAGTTGGTCCGAATTCTCCCCCAGGCACGGTTGGGAGTCAAGCTTCGCAACGACAATTGGGTTAGGTTTATCCGGGGAGTGCTGAAAAATCACGGCAGTTTTTTTATGAAGCGCCTGCTTGCATGATCCTCCTATTAAAAAGATCGGACCATGTCGCTGTTCTTGTGGTAAAATCGCGGCAGTTTTGCAATGTCCAATTGACAGACGCAGGAGGTTAAATGAAAAACAACAGAACTCGCTGTCTATTTTTCACTTTAGCGATTGTGCTCACCCGTTGTTCGTCTGGAACAGTCACTCCGGGAATGACGTTGCTCACCGGTCTCACTGGTTATCACGATGAGATGGGACAGCTTGAAGGGCAAGCAGCGCGCTGGCCGGAGCGCCAAAGACTGGGCGCTTCCATCAAAACAACCTATCTGGTGACGATGGGCGGATCCAAAGAGTTCAATCGCCTGGTCGAACTCGACGTTAGAAGGAGAGAGTACTTGATCGCTTTGAGCGGCACCTCGTTGCGACCCGATCGCGCCGCGGAAATCAAGCAGGAGTTGGTCCAAATGAATGAGGATATCGACGGCTTGTCGACGATCGTCAAAGGACAAGTCGCTCAAAGCACGGTGTCCGGGCCGGAACCGCGGCAGGTGATCGAAAGCGTCGCGACGATCGGGTTGTTGTATCTGGCAATCGATGCTTTCTCCTCGACCCTCGCGCCCGACGCCGCAACCACTCCAACAGTCGAGGTAGGTGGTTATACGGTCACCGATCAAAAGAAATTCGCCATGGTGAGAACTCCGGAAGGTCAAACGTTTCAGTGCACAACGATTCTGGTGCAAGAACAGGGGGCCGGGATAAGCTGTGGGACGCTTGGCAGTAGATGAGAATGGTGCCGTTTTATCCTTCTCGGTCTTTAGTCACTTCTTAGTCCGCGTGGCATTAACACCGCCGGGTATTTTAAATCTCCGCCATTTGCCGCTCCAATCGCAGCCGCAGGTTTTGCAGCGCCACTCGCTCATGCCTTCCCATTCTTCGCGATCGGCAATGATCGCATTGCCTTCATCGATGAGTTTTTGAAGTGCTGGCGTAGGAATGCCGTGAACGATCGGGATCACGTCAGCCGAACCGCACTCGGGACAGAGGCGCGTTTTTTTCTTGCGCGGGCGCTTTTTACTGGGCTTCTTTACCGGCATGAAGTCTCTGGTCTGGTTTTTAGATCGTTTTGCGCACTTCTCTAGCGACATCGACGAGCAGCTTTGCTTTGGCATTGGCGAGACCACGGCCAATAGTCATCAAGCCGCAGTCCGGCGCGAGCAAGAGATTCTCCGGAGCGATGTACTTCAGTGCAGTGCGCACCCGTTCGACAACCGCCGCCACCGGCGGGACCGGAGAATCGCTGGGATCGACGCAACCGAACATGATCTTTCGACCTTTGCAGATGCCGAGCACCGCCGGTTCATAGTTGCTCCTGGCGAATTCGACGCCGAAGCCGCCGATTCTCGTTTTCATCAATTGTTCTAACAGCTCCGGATACTCGTACTCATGTTGGCGTCCACCGCCGCCCGGGTAACCGTAGCAGAGATGAACCAGAGTAGGGACGTTGATGCCTTCGAGGCAGCGATCTAGAGCGCGGGCGCCATATTCGAACACTCTCTCATGGTAGCGCGTCATGGCCGGCTCATCGATTTGGATGACGTCGCATCCCGCGGCTTGAAGGTCGCGCAACTCCTCGTTGAGTGCCGCCGCAACGTCCATCGCCATAGCGCTTTCGTTTTTGTAGAACTCGTCCAACGTGCTGTCGACAACCGTCATGGGTCCCGGCACGTCCATTTTGATCGGTTGGCCGGTTTGCGCTTTGGCAAAGCGGAGATCGTTAATGATAGCCGGTCCGCGTCGTTGTATTTTACCGACAATGCGCGGCACCGTGTGATCCTGAACGCGCCGCCGGTACACGGTCTTCAGCCCTTCGTTTTCGAGATCGATACCTTCGAAGGAAGCGAGAATGTGATTGATGAATCCCTGGCGGCGCTGCTCTCCGTCCGAGAGCAGATCGAGGCCGATCTGTTCTTGTTCGGCTATGATCAAACGCGTGGCGTCGTCCTGCGCTTCTTTGAGCGCGGCGCCCTCTAATCGAAAGATAACCCGGCTGCGGTCGGATTGAGCGAGCCAGGACGGGCGAGGAAAACTACCGATGGTGGTTGTGGCGATGGGCGGGAGTTGCATGGATTTGCCTCCGATTCAGTGTGAATTCAGTCTATAACCGCGCTTGTGCGGAAAGACAACCTTTTCATGGCAAAGTTTCTGTAGTAGCTTCGCCCTAATCGGCAAGAAGAAAATGTTATGGCGGTCACGGTTAAAGGGGTTGAAACGGGCAGTCGAAAAATCTTTTAAAAGTTTCGAGAATTTTCTAAGGAGGTGCTGCTATGGATGCGCCCGGCGAATTACAACTGTATCTGCTCACGGCGGACGGGCTGACGCGATGCCGCTGGGACGGCAAATCCGATCGCGTCGAAGCTCTCAACAGTGCATTGGACGGAAATCCTCCGGGAAGTCGCTCAGGATCCTTTCAATCCCAATCATCTTTATGCGGCGACGTTGACGGAGCTTCACATCAGCGAGGACGGCGGCGCCCATTGGCAATGGCTACCTTCGGGGGGTATCGATTTCCGCGATATCTGGGCCATGGAAGTGCATCCGACTCGTGCCAACGAGGTGTATGTCGGCACCCTGCCCGCGGCTGTGTACGTCAGTGAAAACGGCGGCCGCTCATTCCGCGAGCTGTCGGGATTTCGCAAACTTCCGGAATACGGCAAGTGGACATTTCCTCCCGCGCCGCACACGGCGCACATCCGCTCTTTTGCACTGGATGCGCGTTTTCCGGACGAGATCATTGTCGGTATCGAAGAAGGCGGCATCGCGCGCAGCCGGGATCGCGGCG
>JBBDNJ010000168.1:0-21869 GCA_040877705.1 Binatia bacterium
GCATCGAGCTGGTCCAGGACAAAGCCGGCCGCAAAAGCTATCCACCGGAAAATCGCATCGGACACAAGGTGATTGTTGAAGCTCGCAAACGCGGCGTCATGATACGCCCGCTGGGCGATATTATTATTCTGATGCCCCCTTTGTCGATCACCCAGGATGAACTTCAATTACTTCTCGATGTCGTTCGTGAGTCTATTCAAGCGGTGACGGAGAACTGATGCCAAAGGGAATTTTTATCACCGGGACAGACACGGGGGTCGGCAAGACTTTCATCGCCTGCGGGCTGGCGGCGCTGCTGCGGGATTTCGGCTACCGTGTCGGCGTCATGAAGCCGGCGGAAAGCGGCTGCACCGAGCGAGACGGTCAATCGTTTCCCGAAGACGCCGTGCTTTTAAAAAAGGCGTCCGGCTGTGAAGTTCCGTTGGACAAGATCTGTGCGTATCAGCTGCGCGAGCCGTTGGCGCCCAGCGTTGCGGCGGAACGGCAAAACATCACCATTGACATCGAAAAATTAATCGACACCTATAATGAGATCAGCTCAAGCCACGACATCACTCTGGTGGAAGGCGCCGGGGGATTGATGGTGCCGCTGCTGCCCAGTTATACCTATGCCGACTTCGCCAGAGTTCTCAAACTTCCCCTTGTCGTCGTTGCCGCGAATCGCCTGGGCATGATCAACCACCTGCTGCTCACACTGGAGCACGCGCGCTGCAAAGGCTTGAGCGTGCTTGGCTATGTTTTGAACCAGGTGGAAAGCGAATTATCACTGGCCGCCGGCACTAATCGTGAAGCTCTTGCGACGCTCACCGCGGTTCCTTGCGCCGGAGAATTTTCTTATTGCGCAGGATCGGAAACCGACGAGATTGGGGGGCTGAATTGGTTTGCCGACCGATTTGATCTACGAAGGATAGAATCCGTCTTAAAGCAATAACCCGCTTGGTAACGGGGGAGGACGGGACCATTCAAACGGGCAAAGCCATTTCCCTCTCTAAGGGGTTGGAAATCGCATTATTGCGCGAGGTGTAAAAAATAGCGGCTGCCATGACGGGTTTCGGCGGGACATTGCCATCTTCAAGCACGATATTTTTAACTCAATGGTCGATGGCTACGGCGCTCGGCTGGCTGTTCGCCCATCCCCTTTTGCAGCGCTATGTTCTCGAAGCCAGCTGGATTTTCTTGACCGTCGGCGTCCCCCTGGTCGCGCTGGGAGCTCTGGCGCTCGCACTGGTGCGATGGCATCGCGGTGCCGAGCCCCGGTGGTGGTCCATCGTCACCAGCACTTGCTGGGCCATCGTTATTCTTCTGTCCGTCGCTATTTGCCAAGCAGGTTCGCTGGCAGGGGTGCTTCAGTGGTTGGTACTACGGCGATATGTTTCGCGCAGCATTCAGTGGACGCTGGCCAGTTGGTTAGGAGCGTTGTTGACCTGGCAAATCAGCGGCGTTCTTGTCGCTAGCGACATTGTCTACCTGGGCGTGGAAGGAACGCTGCTCGGTATGATGCAATGGTTCGTCTTAAGGCGCGAAGTCGCCGGAGCCGGTTGGTGGGTGCCGGCAAGCGTGCTTGGTTGGCTCCTCGGAGGTCTGGTTTTCTTTCTCGGCTGGACGTCGTGGGACGGTGTCGACAATATTCTGAGCGAGCACATGGCATTGATCGTATCTCATACTATTCCCCGAGCGTTGGGCGGGTTGGTGTGCGGCACGGTGACAGGAGTTGCTTTGCTAATACTTTTAAAAAAACGCCGGGTGGCGGTCTAACTCAGGTGGATTCATGGGCGGTGAGTGCTGCTGCAGCCACCGGATAGCGGAGTGACGCCCAGGGCCGCAGTGACACGGCCGGGTGGTTGGTTTCGGGTTGATCGTCGGACATTGTTGAGCGGGCGTGTCCCGTACTTACTTCTTAAAGCTTTTAACGACTTCTTCGCGCAGGATCTTGAGCGGAATGTTTTTGGCGGCGGCAATCCGTTTCAACTCGTCGTATTCCGGACTGATGCGTTTTTCCCCACTTGGCTCTTCCAGGACCTTTACCTTTACGTTACCGAACCGTGTCTTTACGTTTTGCGCCGTTCTCTTCAAAATCAGGCGACCCACGGGATAGTAGCGCAGGCCAATGGTAGTGGTTTCCGCAAACAGGATCTGCGCGAGTTTTTCTTTATCGGATGGCTCGGCAATAACGCGCAGGAGCACGGCAGGGCGGTTTTTTTTCATTTGAATCGGCGAGAGGAAAACATCCCGGGCGCCGCTGGCAAAGAGGCGATCCATGACGTGATCGTAGAACTGCGGGTTCATATCGTCGATGTTGGTTTCTATGACCAGCATTTCTTCTTGTTGCCAACCTGCTGCGTCGGTTCCGACGACAAGGCGAAATAAGTTTGGCCGATCCGGCCATTCTTTTTGTCCGGTGCCGTAACCGATTTTTTCCACTGTCATGATGGGTGGTTTGCCAAAGCCTGTTCCCAGGGTCGAGATAATCGCTGCTCCCGTGGGCGTAACGGTTTCGCCTTCGATCTCAGTCCATTGCACGCGAAAATCTTTCAGGAGTTCCAATGTGGCGGGACCGGGAACGGGTAGGGGGCCATGGTCGCTGAGGGCCACGCTGCGACCCAGCGGGACTTTGGAAAATTTCCAAGCACCGATCTCAAGCTCGTGACAGCCGATGGCCGCGGCCATGATGTCGATGATGGAGTCGGTGGCGCCGACTTCGTGAAAATGCACTTGTTCGCTGGGTACTCCGTGGATCTTGCCCTCGACTTCGGCCAAGCGGGAGAAAATCTTGATGCCGGTTTCTTTGACTTCGCCGGTCAGTTTGCTGGCTTCAATAAGTTTTCGAATCTGTTTCCAAGAGCGTGGCGATTCATGCTTGGCACAAATCACCTGAAACTGAGTTGCGCGGATCGTATGAACGGCTTTTGATGAAGTTCTAAGCTCGAATTTGAGGGTCGGGATCTTGTGTAATTCAGAATTTAACAGCCTGAGTGGTAGCCCCAGGTCCAGCAGCGCGGCGACGAACATGGCGCCGCTAACTCCGCCGATCAAATCGCCGTAGGCAATGCGCATCAATCCACCCGAAGCTGAATTGTCATCGAGGCGCGTACCCCTGCTGAGAACGGATGACCATCGTTCATGCGCATGAACAGGGATTTGGCTACCACTCCGAATGGATTTCCCTGCCGCTGGTTTCGACCAAGATCTTTTCGGATTTAAACGGCTTGTCCAGCAACCGGTCAACCAGCCAGTTGATCACGAGCGGCCGCGAGCGCGGGTTGCGGATGGAGTGGCGCTCGCCTTCGAAAACATAAAGAAGCTTCGGGCTGGGGATCTCGCTCATCAACTCATAGACAAACTTCATATCACAGTGCTCGTCGTCCTCGCCGGCGACTACCAGGTAGGGACACGTTATCTTCGACGTGACACCTTTCAAGGTGAGAGTCTTGGCAAATTCGTCAAAGGCGGTTTCGTCATCGTAGCCCGACATGTACATATAGTTGAGCTTAAAGGTCGGCGACGACATATTGAAAATGGCGTATTGTCCCGGCTCCATGCAGACACCGGTGACGGCGCAGGCTTTGAAGCGCTTTTCTTCCGCCACCACTCTCGGCGCCCAATAGGAGCCCATGCTCGATGCCATGATGCCGATACGATTGGCATCGATCTCCGGTCTTTTGACCAGGTAGTCGCAGGCGAGCTTACCCGCGGCGGCATAATTGGATGCGGTACATGTGATACCGCCTTCGCGGGTTTCGCCCTGACCCGGGCCGTCGATGGCGAGAACGGCGATACCGTGTTCGATGAACGGATCACCGCTGGCGGGGGTGTCCTCTTTTACGCCATCCATTCCCGGGATGTACATGACGCAGGCGACCTTGTCGTCGGCTTTGCGGCCGGGAGGCAGATGTAAGAGCGCTTGGATGAGTTTGCCTTGATAGGGCAACTCCACTCGCTCGATGGGCCGGCCGGCGTAGCGCATGAACTTGTCGTAGCAGGCGCGTTTTTTTTCTTGCCAGCCGATTCGCCGGGGATTGCCATCCTCATACACCGCCCACATCGCGTTCGTGTAAAAGCATGACGCAATATAATAATGGTCGCGGGCTTCCGGCAGATGTCCACCGGCTTCGGCTTGGCGGCCTTGTTCTTCGCGGCGCGTCGCGGCGCGGGCGAATTCTCGCGGAATATCAACGAATTTTTGGATTCGACGGCAAACTTCTTGAAGGTCGCTCTGAACCGCCGGGCCGCAGTTGCGCAGTATTTTACCTGTTCGCCCCTGATCCCAATCTATTCCGCGAGTTTGGATGACCTGGTCCAGGATCCAGCGTTGCTCGCGCCAGCGCTTCATTTTACGTTCTGTTTCAATTCTCATCTCGCCTCCTGAGCCACGCTAGAAAGGTTGAACGATGAAAGCGGAAAGATGAAATAATACGTCCCACGGGGATTTTTCATCCTCCTGACCGTCGTTAAGCTAGCGCGCGCCTGATCTAAACCCTTTTAGCGCTCTGATGCTCCTATTGAGCTGGACAGTGGTCTCACGCGCGCGCAATGCGGCTCCACATCCGCGACGACTCTAGTCAAAAAAGGTAACGATGGCAACTAGATGAGGCGCTTTGGCTGATCGTCGACGGTTGCTTCTCGATTATTTTTGTGATTATTAGAACCATAGCCTTTCTTAGCAGTAATTTACTGCAGAACCTGACGATGTTATTTGATTTTGCTAATGTCCTGGTGTTTACGGCATTAGGGCTTGGATTCGTAGGAGTCAATCTATTGATTGGACGGTTGCTCCGACCCGCGAACCCACAAGCCCGTAAACTGTCAACCTATGAATGTGGCGAGCCGTCCACCGGGAGCGCCTGGGTTAATTTTAATATCCGTTTTTATCTCGTGGCGCTGATCTTTATTATCTTCGAGGTGGAAATCGCTTTTATCTTCCCGGTCGCCACCGTGTTTCGTGGTTTAATCGAGAGCGGCGAAGGGTTATTCGCGTTTGTTAAAATCTTTATTTTTGTCGGAGTGCTATTTCTTGGTTTGGTTTATTCCTGGGTCAAGGGAGATCTGGAGTGGATCAAGAAGGTTAAGACATAATTCCCAACCTTCGGGGGTTCTGAAATGAAGCCATTAATCAATTCACTGCCGGAAACAATTTTTACCACCAAAGTGGACGACCTGCTTAATTGGGGCCGGGCGTCATCGCAGTGGTACATGCTGTTCGGCTTAGCCTGTTGCGCCATTGAGTTGATGCAGACCGGCGGGCCGCGGGCCGATTTGGATCGCTTTGGCGCCGTTCCGCGGGCGACGCCGCGGCAATCGGATTTAATGATTGTTGCAGGAACCCTCACCTATAAAATGGCCAAGCGGACCAAGCTCCTTTACGATCAGATGCCCGATCCAAAATACGTCATCTCGATGGGCAGCTGTGCGAATTGTGGCGGCCTTTTTCAGCTCGCTTATTCGGTCTGCAAGGGCGTCGATAAGATCGTCCCCGTAGATGTTTACGTGCCGGGATGTCCGCCGCGACCCGAGGCGCTCACGGAAGGATTGTTGCGCATTCAAGACAAAATGATGCGCGAACGCTGGTTGGTGAGGTCCAACGGTCCTATGGAGGAAGCGGCTAAGGCCTGAGAATGGAATCATCCGAGATTTTCGCAAGGCTTGAGAAGCAATTTGCCGGTAAGGTAAGTGACTTCAAGGGCGATGTACAGGAACCGTATTTCTTGGTTGACGCCGAAGCGATTTTGGCGATCTGCCGTTTTCTGCGTGACGATGCTGAATTGAAATTCGAAATCCTTTCAGATCAAACGGCAGTGGATTGGCCCAAAGAAGAAAAGATTCAAGTCGTTTATCACCTCTACTCTTACGCCCATCGGCACCAGATCGTGCTCAAAGTCGATCTGCCCAGAGACCATCCAACAATAGCTACGGCTGAGGGCATTTGGAAAGTGGCGAACTGGTTCGAGCGTGAGATTTTCGATCTGTTCGGGGTGATTTTCGAGGGACACAGCGATCTGCGCCGAATCATGTTGCCTGAAGATTGGGTGGGGTATCCGCTCCGCAAAGACTACGTCGAGCAAGAAGAATACGACGGTATCAGCACGCAGCGCGCTCCTCTGGTAGATAAGCTGATGCGATAGGAGTTCGATGAACGAGACCGCGCAGGATCAAGATACCGGATTTCACACCGAAGACATGACTATTAGCGTCGGACCGCAACATCCGAGCACGCATGGGGTTTTGCGTTTTGTGGTTAAAACCGACGGCGAAGTTATCAGTGAAGCGATCCCGGATGTCGGTTATCTGCACCGCTCCATTGAAAAAATTGGCGAGAAAGTCACCTGGCATGGCTACGTGCCATACACGGATCGCGCCGACTATTTGGCGGCAATGTTTGCCAATCAGGTTTTCTGCATGGCGGCGGAGAAGCTGGCCGGTACTCCGGTTACCCGCCGGGGCGAATTTTGCCGCGTTATCGCCTGCGAGCTTAACCGCCTGGCCAGCCACTTGATTTCGGTGGGCACTTTTGGCCAAGACATCGGCGCCATGACACCTTTTGTTCACGCGCTCCGCGAGCGCGAAACCATCAATAACCTGATGGAGGAAATCTGCGGCGCGCGGCTCACGTATAATTATATTCGGATCGGCGGCGTCGGCTACGACATTTTGCCGGAAACCTGCACGCGTATTTCTGAGTTCCTCGATCACTTCGAGCCGATTGTCGATGAGTTTAATCGCTTGCTGACCCGAAACAAAATTTTTATCGAACGACTGACCGGTATAGCCGTGGTCTCGAAGGAAGACGCTCTTCAATACAATCTTGTGGGTCCGAATTTGCGCGGCTCCGGGATAAAGTGGGATATCCGGCGTGACATTCCGTATTCTGTCTACCCCGAATTGGACTTCGAGGTGCCGGTGGGAACGGGTCACATAGGCACCCTTGGAGATAGCTTCGATCGTTATTGGGTACGGATCTGTGAGCTACAAGAGAGCTGTAAGATTGTGCGTCAATGTCTGAAGATGCTGCCCAAAGGTCCGGCCATCTCTAAGGTGGCGCGGAAATTCAAGCCGCCGGCGGGTGAGTGTTATGTCCGCGTGGAAGCGCCGCGCGGGGACATGGGGTTTTATGTGGTTAGCGACGGCAGCGAGTATCCTTACCGGGTGCGGATTCGGACCGGTTCATACACAGCCATGAGTATCATCGATAAACTCAGTAAGGGAATCATGTTGGCGGATTTGATCGTTCTGATCGGCAGTCTCGATGTGGACGCGCCGGAGATCGACCGCTAAATTGAAGAGTCAATCATGCAAACTTATCTCGACCAGTTAATGCAAGGCGGCGCTTTTGCCGGGGTGCCCCGGGAAGTGGTGTATGCCATCGGCATGCTGCTGGCAGCCTTCATTGTTTTGTCGGCTTTCGTGGCGCCGCTGGCCGGTGTCACCAGTTGGCTGGAGCGGCGGGTGTGGGCCAGGATGCAGTCCCGCGTTGGGCCGAACCGTGTCGGACCGCAGGGAATACTGCAGTGGTTGGCCGATGGAATCAAGAACCTGTTGAAAGAAGATATTATTCCCACCGCTGCCGACAAGAAGCTTTTTTCTCTTGCGCCGTACATTGTTTTCATGGGGTTTCTTTGCGCTTTTGTGGTGATTCCCTTCGGCGGGCATCTCATCGTCGCGGATCTCAATATCGGTATTCTCTATATTTTGGCGGTGACTTCGCTGGTGGTCGTCGGCATTTTGATGGCTGGCTGGGCTTCCAACAACAAGTGGTCCTTGCTCGGTGGAATGCGTTCCGCGGCGCAAATCGTCAGCTACGAAATCCCCGCCGGCGTGTCGGTTCTAATGATTGTTTTTTTGGCGGGCACGTTGAGCATGCAGGGCATCATACGAGGTCAGGGTTGGGGGCCGTGGGACTGGTATCTTTTTCATAACCCATTTACTTTTGCCGGGTTCTTTCTTTATTTCACGGCCGCTCTGGCTGAGGGTAACCGCACGCCATTCGATATACCGGAAGCGGAATCGGAACTGGTTGCCGGTTATGTCACCGAGTACAGCGGCATGCGTTTTCTATTTTTCTTCTTCGCGGAATGGGGCAATCTCTACGTCATCGGCGCGGTTGCGACCACGCTGTTCCTAGGCGGATGGCAAGTGCCGCCGCTGGCTATCTTCGAAAATAGTCCGATGCTCTTGGCGGTCGCGCAGTTTGTCACGTTCTTTCTCAAAGCTTACCTTTGGGTGTTCGTCGCCATGTGGATACGGGCCACCTTGCCGCGTGTGCGAGTCGATCAACTCATGTCTCTGTGCTGGAAGTACATGGTTCCGCTTTCTTTCATATGCCTTATGGGAACTGTTGCATTCATGTTTGTGCCAGCTAACGGGCAAAGGATCACCAGCGCCGCTATGTTTGGGTTGGGAGTTGCCATTACGATTATTTTCTTCCTTCGAGTGGGTTTCCAGATTCGCCAAGCGAAGCCGGAGCTCTATTTCAAACCTCATATTTAGTCGCCGAGGATTTATGGGTGTTGCGAGTTACATAAAAGATATCACCGATACGGTAAAGTCGGTTTTCGAGGGAATGTCGATTACATTTTCTCACTTAGTTCGACGTCCAATGACGATTCAGTACCCGGATAAGATTCCGGTGCCGATCCAAGAGACCTTGCCACTCCGGTATCGGGGAATTCTGGAAGTCGACCTCGATATTTGCACGGGCTGCTTGGCTTGCGAGCGTGTCTGTCCGATCACCTGCATTACCATCGGTATCGACATGAACAAGGAAACCAAGCAGCGCGATTTCTCGCACTTCGACATCGATATCTGCAAATGCATGTATTGCGGTCTCTGCTCGGAAGTGTGTCCGACCGGGTCGATTCGGCACTCGCAGGAGTTTGAGGGGGCGAGCTATAATCCCGCCGGGCTCGTGCGCCACTTCGCGCCCCAACCCGCATCGCTTTATAAACCGAAGAAGGGCGGCGAAACAGATCCGAAGCTGGCGGTAAAAGTGGACATCGGACAAAAGTATTTAGATGAATTTGCCACGCCGGATGGAGGGGCCGCTGCGGAGGAGAAATAGGTGGCTGAAGCGGGGCAGTGGCTGGTCGATTCCCGACACCCCTTGATCCCAAACCGATCTTCCTGTATTTGAGCCCAAGAAGTATTCTGGCCTTTTCGGTCCCCAAAACATTTTAAAGACGCATGGAAATTTCAACGGCGGTTTTTTATCTGATTGCGCTCATCACGGTCGGTTCGGCCGCGGTAGTGGCGTTCTCACGCAACATCATTTATTCCGCGTTTTCCCTTCTTGGAACTTTTGCCGGCGTTGCCGGACTTTATATTTTTCTTGGCGCCGATTTCGTCGCGGGAGCGCAGTTGCTCATCTATGTCGGCGGCATCTTAGTGCTGATCTTATTTGCCGTCATGCTGACACACCGCATTACCGACGTGGAAATCACCAACCGCGCCGCCGGCCGGATTCCAGCTTTGGTGATCGTCGGTGTCTTCTTGGCTCTTTTGATTCAGACGGTCCGAGACACTCCCTGGGTGAAGGTAAAGGAAGTCGCTTACCAACCGACGACCGCTAAAATCGGCGATCTGTTCCTTGAAAACTATCTGCTACCATTCGAATTGGCGTCTTTGGTGCTGCTCGCGGCGATGATCGGCGCAGTAGTTCTTTCCCGCAAGGAGATCAAAGAATAGCCATGATCTTTTCACCCAACGAGCTTTCTTCTTATCTCATCATCGGCGCGATTCTATTCGCGCTGGGTCTTTTTTGTGTTCTCACGCGACGCAACGCGATCAGTGTCTTGATGGGGGTTGAGCTGATTCTTAACAGCGCAAACGTCAATTATGTCGCGTTCTCTCATTTCGGTAGCGGCAATTTGGATGGCCAAATTTACGCCATGTTTGTGATCATGCTGGCGGCGGCGGAGGCGGCGGTGGGATTAGCAATCGTGCTGGCGATCTTCCAGCTCTTCCATACCATCGATCTCGAAGCCGCAGAGACTCTCAGAGAATAGGCTAAGGTTTCAAGGGTTAAAGAGTTAAATGGATCAACCGATACAGACCGATTTTATTCGTTGGATCGTGTTCCTGCCTTTGATCGGCGCGATTATTAATGGTCTTTTAGGGGCTAAAATTCAAAAAGGCCTGGGCAGGGGCGCCATCGGCATCATCGCCTGTACGCCGGTTATCATTGGGTTCGGCCTCTCGGTAATGGCATTGGTTAGGCTCACGGCCCTCCCTCCCGAACAGCGTTTTCTCATCGATAATCTTTACACCTGGATCCATCTGGGCTCTCTCAAAGCGGATATGGCCTTCCTGGTCGACCCGCTGTCCGCGGTGATGATTCTCGTGGTGACCGGAATCGGCGGTTTGATCCATATTTACGCCACCGGTTACATGCATGACGACCATGCTTTCTGGCGTTTCTTTGCCTACTTAAATCTTTTCACCGCAGCCATGCTGACGCTGGTGTTGGGCGACAACCTGCTTCTTATGTTCGTCGGTTGGGAAGGCGTCGGATTGTGCTCTTATGCGCTGATCGGTTTCTGGTATCACGATCACGCCAATGCGCGCGCCGCCATCAAGGCGTTCATCGTCAACCGGGTCGGCGACTTCGGTTTTGTGTTGGGCATGTTTTTGCTTTTCTGGTCGCTCGATGCCCAGGGGCATGGAACCCTGACTTTCCGTGAAATGGCGCGGTGGGCCTCCACTCTTGAGGGACAAACGATCTGGGGATTGAGTGTGGTTACGGTCGCCACGCTGTTTCTTTTCGTCGGCGCTGCCGGTAAGTCAGCGCAAATTCCGCTGTACGTCTGGCTCCCCGACGCCATGGCCGGTCCGACTCCGGTCAGCGCGTTGATCCATGCCGCCACCATGGTTACCGCCGGCGTCTATATGACCGCGCGGTTGAACGTCTTCTTCTCGATGGCGCCTTTTACCTTGCAGCTCATTGCGGTCATCGGCCTCCTGACGGCGCTGATGGCGGCGACCATTGCACTCACCCAGACCGACATCAAAAAAGTGTTGGCGTATTCCACGGTCAGCCAGCTCGGCTATATGTTCATCGGCGTGGGCGTCGGCGGTTACGCGGCGGCGGTGTTTCATTTGGTGACCCACGCGTTCTTTAAAGCTTGTCTGTTCCTCGGCGCCGGCAGCGTTATTCACGCCATGCATCACGAACAAGACATGCGCAAGATGGGCGGGCTCAAGCAATACATGCCGTTGACGTTTATTACTTTTTTGATCTCGGTATTGGCCATCGCCGGCGTGCCGGGAACGGCCGGATTTTTCTCGAAGGACGAAATTCTCTGGCTGGCGTTTTCCAATCATCACCCGGTGATCTGGGGCTTGGCCGTTTTAGGCGCAGGCATGACCGCCTTTTACATGTTCCGGCAACTCTTCATGGTCTTTTTCGGCGAGAGCCGCGCCGATCATCATACTCGAGAGCATTTGCATGAATCGCCCAGGGTGATGACCCTGCCGCTGGTGATATTGGCCATCGGCGCTTTGCTGGCGGGCTGGATCGGACTGCCGGCGGTGTTCGGCGGCAGCCTATTTGCCCACTGGCTCGAACCGGTGATCGCGCATGGCGAGCACCATGGCTCGCATGCGCTCGAGCTGGGTCTGATGGCTGTCTCGATTTTAGTGGCTGCCAGCGGAGCGCTCCTTGCTTATCTCATGTATTATCGCGGCGCGTTTTCGCCGGATCGGTTCGCCAATCTTGCCGGCGGCTTTTTCTATCGCTTGTTTGATAACAAATGGTATCTCGATGAAATTTACCAGGCGGTCTTTGTCAACGGGACATTATTGTTGGCGCGTTTCTGGTCGGCGTTCGATCACTACATCGTCGACGCGATCGTCAATGGCGCGGCGACTTTGACGAGGTTTGTCTCATGGGTAAACGGGCTGTTCGACCGTTACATCATCGATGGCATGGTTAATGCCTTGGCCGACATCATCTTTTGGACGGGCAATAAATTCCGCAGAGTTCAGACCGGTAATATCAATAGTTATCTGTACGGAATTCTGATCGCCGTGGTCTTCGCTATTATCGTCAAGTTGCGTTACTGGAGCTGAGTCTGACTGGAGAATGTAGAAGATGGAACATAACGTTCTCACTTACATGATTTTTATTCCTCTTGCCGGCGCGGTCGTCGTGCTGCTGTTACCGAGCCAGAGTTACCCTTTGATTCGTTGGGTGTCCGCCGCAGTGACGGTCCCGCCGCTGCTCATGGCCTCATGGCTGTACGCCAACTTCGATACGACGACAACAGGATTTCAATTCGTTCAGAAAGCCGCCTGGATTCCGGCCTATAACATCAATTATATCGTCGGTGTCGACGGTGTCAGCATCTCCATGGTTCTCTTGACTGCGCTGCTCAGCTTTCTCTGTATTTTTGCCTCTTTCGGAATCGATAAAGCGGTCAAAGGATATTTTGCGCTTTTCCTCCTGCTCGATGCGGGAATGATGGGAGTTTTCTGCGCTCTGGATTTCTTCCTCTTTTACATCTTCTGGGAAGTCATGTTGCTTCCTATGTATTTCCTGATCGGCATTTGGGGCGGGCCGCGCCGTGAATATGCCGCCATCAAGTTCTTCCTCTATACTCTGTTCGGCAGCGTCTTGATGCTGCTGGCGATCCTGGCGCTCTATTTCAACACCGATCCGCATACTTTCGATATGACGGTGATGATGGCGCAAGCCAAGAACTACAGCACGCAGATTCTACCCTTCTGGCCATTTAATGAGCTGCGTTGGGGCTTCCAGCACGTGGTTTGGATAGCGTTGTTCATCGGCTTTGCCATCAAGATTCCGGCTTTCCCGTTTCACACCTGGCTCCCGGATGCGCACGTCGAGGCGCCGACGGCGATCTCGGTCATCCTGGCCGGCGTGCTTCTCAAAATGGGAACTTACGGGATTCTTCGCATCAACTACCCGATGCTACCGGTAGCCACTGCGGATATGGCGTATTGGTTGTTGGGCGCCCTCGGCGCATGGAACATCATTTATGGCGCGCTGTGCGCGATGGCGCAGACCGATCTCAAGAAACTGGTCGCCTACTCCAGCGTCAGCCACATGGGTTATGTAATGCTGGGCATGGCGAGTTTCACGACCCAAGGAATCAACGGCGCGGTGTTACAGATGTTCAATCACGGCACCATCACCGCCATGCTCTTCCTTCTGGTCGGCGTGGTCTATGATCGGGCGCACCATCGTGACATAGAGGGATTCGGCGGTTTGGCCGCGGTCATGCCGGTGTACACTGGAATTACCGCCCTAGCGTTTTTTGCGTCCATGGGTTTGCCGGGGCTCTCCGGATTCATTTCCGAGGTGTTGGTTTTGCTGGGCACGTGGCAGAAATATCCAGGGCTGGCGATTCTCGGCGCCACCGGCGTCATCCTCACGGCAGGTTATCTATTGTGGACGGTACAGCGCGTTTACCTCGGTCCAATTAACGAAAAATATAAAACCATGCCTGAAATCAACGGCCGGGAAATATTTACCCTGGTGCCGTTGGGAGCCATCGTCATTTTAGTCGGAGTCTATCCCAGCGTGGTTCTGGATCTATTGCGTACATCGCTGGATAACCTCAACCAGATCATTATTCCGCACCTGCCTTCCTAGCCGACTATGGATCTGAAAAACCTCGAAAGCCTGAATTTTTTTGGCCCGGAGCTCATACTCACGGGAACCATTCTGTTGCTCATCGTGCTGGATTTATTTGTTCAGAATAAGCGCAATCTCGCGGTGCTGGCAATTGTCGGCTGCGTGGCCTCTCTGTTATCGACCTTCGATCTCTATAGCGCACAGCAGGGCTGGCTTTTTTACCGCATGGTCGTTTTGGACAACTTCAGTCTTTTTTTCAAGGTCGTCGCTTTACTGGCTGCGATTCTCACCATTTGGATGTCGCTGGGCAGCCATGAGATCCAGCGGGTGTATCAGGGAGAGTATTACACCCTTCTCTTGACGAGCGCTCTTGGGGTTTTTTTCATGGCGTCGGCGAGCAATCTTCTGATCGCCTATCTTTCTCTCGAGCTGGTTAGCTTGACGTCCTATGTTCTCACAGGTTTTTTGCCGCGCAACCGTCGCTCTAGTGAGGCGGCGCTGAAATATCTGATCTATGGCGGTGTCGCTTCCGGTACCATGATTTACGGCATGAGCTGGATCTTTGGCATGACCGGCAGCCTCGAGTATGCCGCAATCCAGCAAGCGCTGGCTAAAGGCGGAATGAACAACGTTGCCTTGTTCATGGCGTTCATGTTTATTTTTGCCGGTTTCGGTTACAAAATCGTCTTCGTCCCGTTTCACATGTGGTCGCCGGACGTCTATCAAGGCGCGCCTACCCCGTTTAGCGCGTTTCTTTCGGTTGCGTCCAATGCTGCCGGACTGGCAATTCTGATTCGTTTTTTCTTTCCGGGTATCTCTCGCGTGACGCCAGATGGAGAGTGGGCGCTGGTTTCAGGGGTCGAGTGGCCGCAAGTGCTCTTGTACGCCAGCATGATCACGATGACGGTAGGCAACCTTTGCGCTTTGAATCAAAGAAATCTGAAGCGCATGCTGGCTTATTCCGGTATCGCTCATGCCGGTTATATGCTCATGGGGTTGGCGATACTGACCAACGACGGCCTGAGCGCCATCCTGTTTTATATCGTCGTTTATCTGATTATGAACGTCGGCGCGTTTCTTGTCGTCGCGATGGTCGCCAACTTTACCGGCAGTGAAGACATTGATGGCTACCGCGGCTTGGCCTGGCGGGGCGCGGTTGTGCCGGCGGTCTGCTTCACCATCTTTCTTTTTTCGCTGACCGGGCTGCCGCCGTTTGCCGGCTTTATCGGTAAGTTTCTACTTTTTGCCGCAGTCCTGAAGGAAGGCGGAGAGTTTATCGTGTTGGCGCTGGTGGCGGTGGCGAACAGCGTCGTCTCGCTTTATTACTATGCCAAGGTCGTGAAGGTGATGTTTCTGGACGCTCCCGAGCCCGGCGATAAAGAGCTTGTGATAGCCTGCAGTCATTTTACCTTATTGATACCCTTGGCGGTCCTCACGGTTGCTCTGGGAATCTACTTTTCACCGCTGGTCCAATACACCAATCAGTCCCTGCGTTTCTTCGTCAAGTAAGTTTGCTTTCCTGGTCAGCAGGCTCAAGGAAATTTTGCGGTAGATGACTATCTAAAAATACATCCCCGCGTCCTGAGTCGCACGCGGAAGTGGCGATACGATTGAAAACAAGAGCTTCAATGTCCAGTTGGCTATAGCGGCAAAGATAAAGATCAACAGCAGAAGAGCGTACATGTCGACGATGCGAAACTGGCTGTAATACTCTACGATCATGAAACCGAGTCCCGCTTTAGCTATCTTGGTCTCGGCAATTCGCCGGCGCGAACTCCCAGGGATACGGCGTCGACTGCCGGCACATGTGTAAGCCCGTTATCACGGTCGTTGTATGATCCTGCAAGCCGATATTGCCGACAATGTCGATCCAAATCGCTTCTACCTTCGCCAGAACTGATTCTGGTTAATGCTTCTTTAGCTATCAATGATGGCCAGAATCGTCATGAAATGCGCGTAAAAGTTCCTTGCCACCGCGGCCGGAAAAGGCTGGATCCGGGCATCACCTTGGTTTTTCAACCGGTTACGTGGGCATTGATGAAACCTGGGGCGTGGTATAGCGCTTGCTCAATGCGTAATCCGGCAAGCTTCACATAGCCGATTTTCTCGCTCAGTATACGGAGGAAAGATGTACGAGGATAACAGCGAACCTGCGATCATCGAAACTCAAAAGATCAACGAAGACACAACCAACTATGGCTCCGGTGTCGTTAAAGCGCATGAGAGCAATCTCACGGCAGGGTCAAACGTTAATTATCTTTCGGAAATCGAAAATTATACGAACCGTCTGTCGATGTTATTGAGCGAGTTGAAGTCTATCACCGATCGCGCCTGCATTGCCGCTCTCAAAGAAGCCGAAGCCGCCGATCGTATCGAAGAGAGCATGGAGAGTGCGATCGTGACGCTTTGTACTCAACTGGAAGAGCGTGATGAGGATTTGCAAGCAAAGGATGAGGCGCTCAAGAGAAATGACAAACTCTGGAGAGCAAAGTTCGAACAGCTGGAAGGTTGCATGCGGGAGAAAGACGCGCAGCGGGCAAACCGGGACAACGAATTAAAGCTTGCGCGAGCGGAAGCGGAGCAGTTGACTACGAAGCTCGGCCAGGCTGAACTCGCGCTTCAGCAAAGCGAGTCCCAACGCAGGCAATTCACCGAGCGTCTCGAAGGAGAGATTGCGGTCTTGAAGCTACAGCTTTTTAGCAAAGAGGCGTGCCTCGAGGAAAAAGAACGATCGTTAAAAAAGGCGGAGGGAGAGCTAAGAGCGGCTATTCGAGATCATCAAATCCGTCTTCGGGCGGCGGAAAGCAAGCTGGCGGCTGTTGAAATGGAATGCCAGCAAAAGGAAAGCACGATCGCGGCCGCGGCGCTGCGAGAGTCTGAAATCGGCAAGCTGATCAGGCGTTTATCTTCAGAGTGTGAAAAACTGACGTCTGAACTTCACGAAAAAAGCGAGCTGATCGGCCGATTGGAGACAAAGAGCCATAACTTCGCCGGCGGAGGAAAGGTTTGGAAAAAAGTGATCGGTCTGGCGCAAGATCAACCGCTCTGATGCGGTCAAGCTTCGACCCGAAGAGCTTCAAGGGCAGAGCGGCGAAACATTCCCCAGCAACCGATCACTCCGGCCATCACCGTCGCGCCTGTGACGATCGTTACAATAGCTAGAATGGGCCTCCACGAGATGTCTGAGACCGTACCGAGAAAGTAAAAGCTCAATCCCCAACTGGCGATCGTTGCCAGCACGGCAGCGGTGGCACACGAGATCGCGCCCAAGAACAGATATTCGGCGACAATAGCCGTGACGATCTGACGTCGTGGCGCGCCCAGAGTCTTCATTAAAATACTTTCTTTTAAGCGCTGGGTGCGGCTGCTCAGAACCGCGCTGATCAGTACCGCCAGACCGGTCAAAATCGTAAACAGCGCAACAAAGCGTATCGCGCTGGAAACCCGACCGAGGATTGAATCTAGGGTATTCAGAACGAGAGTCAGGTCGACCATGGAAACGTTCGGAAAACGTTCCACCACCATGCGCTGCACATCGGCTGAGACTTGACTTGAATCGGTGCGGGTGACGATGGCGTAGAACTGCGGCGCGCTCTCGAGGACACCTGCGGGAAACACCGCGAAAAAATTGGGCTGGACGCGCTGCCAGTCCACCTCTCGAATGCTGCCGACTCGTACCGGCAAGGCAACGCCTTGGAGTTCAAATTCCAGCTCGTCGCCTAACGAAACCTGCAATGAGTCCGCAATGCCCTTTTCTAGCGAGATGGGAATCGGCTGCGTGTCGGGGGGTACCTTACCTTGCCACGTTCCCTGGATGATCTTCTCGGTGCCGGTCAAGTGGTTGCGATACGTCGATCGGTATTCGCGCCGTAGAGCCCAGCGGGGAATTTTCGAAGACCGGTCGGCTCGGATTTCCTCGACGCGTCTGTCCTTGATGGCGGCCAGACGCATGGTGACAATGGGCACTTCTTTGTAGCTGCCGAGGTTGAATGATTTCAGCAGCGCCGCGAGGTCTTGGCGCTGGTCCTTTTGTACGTCGAACAGCACTAGATTAGAATCACCTCTGCCGCCGCGTTCGGCGACTTGGCTCACCAACATATCGCGGACGCTGTAGAGGGTGATAAGCAGGAAGGCGCCCAGGCCGATTGAGAGCATGACGGCGGTGGTCTGATTATTGGGCCGGTGCAGGCTTGCAAGCCCCTGACGCCAGGGAAATGGCAGGAAAGAAGGAACAAAACTCTTCAACAGTAGGGAAACCTTCTGGGAGATAAAAGCGAGCAAGCCAAAGGCAACGAGTACCGCCGCCGTAAAGCTCAGTCCGTGCAGCCACTGTCCCGTGGTTGCCAAGGCAAAACCGAAGATGGCGACGACAATGACGGAGAAAATCACCCAGAGAATGGGGTCGCGGCTGCGGCTATCCGTTTCATAGGATGCGCGCAACGCGAAGAGCGGCGAAATTTTTCTCAGCGAGATAATGGGTATGAGGGCGAAAAGGAGCGATGTGCCGAGGCCGGTCCCCACACCGGCTAAAATTCCGCTCATGCTATAGGTGATCACGGCGTCCACGGGCAGGAAATCCTTGAGCGCAATCGGCAGCAAAGCCTGCAAGCCGGCGCCCAAAGCCGCTCCCACCGCAGAGCCGGCCAGCGCAATCATCACCGCCTGGATAAGATAAACGCACACGGTTTCCGCGGGGCTGGCGCCGATGCAGCGCAGCACCGCCACCGCCGCGGTCTTTTCCTTGATGTAGACGTGAAGGGCGCTGGCAACGCCCACTCCGGCGAGAAGAACAGCGACAAACACGGCCAGCTGCAAGTAGCGAGAGAGGTTGTCGGTAAATCTGGAGATCGACGCCGTGCGCCTGCTTACGGTATCGGTCTCCAGGCGCAGGCGGCTAAGCTCGGGGCTGAGGCGTTGCACCAGTCGATCGGCATCGACCTCTGGAGCCAGTTTAAAAAGAACGCGGTAACGCACCAGGCTGCCCTTTTGAAGAAGCTGCGCTTGGTTGAAATGAGCCAGCGGCACATAAATGCGCGGATTCAGTAGAGAGAAAGCCAAGGATTCGCCCGGAATTTTCAGCAGCTTGCCGGCGATGCGGAAATTCTGCTCGCCGATGCGCAAACGATCGCCGATGCGGGCATTGAATTGCAGCATGACGGTCTCGTCGACCAGGGCGTTGGGCCCGCTGTGAAACTCTTGTCGCGCCGACATGGGGTCAGTCTCGAGCTCGCCGTAGTAGGGGAAATTACCGCGGATCGCGCGCACTCCAACGAGCCGCGATCTGCCGGTCTCGGGAAAAAGCGCCATCGAAGAAAAACCGATCTGGCGCGACTGCTCTCCGCCGATGGCTTTCAGCAAGTCTTCCGCTTCTTGTGAAAACGGCTCTCGGCTTTGGATCACCAGATCAGCGCCGAGCAGGCTCTTGGCGCGGGTGCGCACGCTGGTCTGCAGGTTGTCACGAAATGAGAACGAGGCGACAATGGCGGCCACCCCCAGGACAACGCAGGTCATCGCCAGCAGCATCGGTTTTACGCGCCGCCGGGCGTCTCTCAGCGCCATCTTCCAAATCCATTGTCTAAGCATTAGCGACAGGAGAGGCCCCGATCTCCTTTCGCGTGTCGGCGAGCACCTTGCCTCCTTTGAGGCTGATGACCCGATTAGCTTGCTGGGTCAACTCTCGATCGTGAGTAACCAGTATCAAGGTTGTGCCGGTTTCAGCGTTGAGCTGGAAAATCAGGCGAACGATCTCTCTGGCCGTTTCCGTGTCGAGGTTGCCGGTCGGTTCGTCGGCAAAGAGAATCCTCGGCTGGTTCATGAAGGCCCGGGCGATCGCGACGCGCTGTTGCTCTCCGCCGGAAAGCTGAATGGGATAATGATGGGTGCGGGCGCCAAGACCAACCTGCCGCAGCAGCTCCTCCGCACGGCTTCGGGCGTGATTCTGGCCGCGAATCTCAGCGGGCACCATGACATTTTCCAACGCCGTCAGCGAAGGAAGCAACTGAAAGCTCTGAAAAACAAACCCGACAAACTGGTTTCGTACCCGAGAAAGCTCCTCTTCCGTAGCGGAATGCATGGCGGTGCGGTTTAAAAGCACCGCTCCTTCGGTGGGGCGTTCCAGCCCGGCGCAGATTGCGATCAGCGTGGTCTTGCCGCTGCCGGAGGGGCCGACAATAGCGCATGCGCTGCCCTCTTCGATTTCTAAAGAAATGTCATGAAGAATCGCGACCGAACGGTCGCCGCTCTTAAAAATCTTGTTCAAATGCTCTACGCTGAGAATAGTATTTTTCATTACTTACTTGTTTCGTCTTAAATCGTCGAGGATGGGTGGCAGGAATGAATCGCTATGGTACCGAAAAATGAGTTATACCTTCAGTTTAGAATTTTCATGAGCTCAACACAACGCGCCGCAGTCGGAAAGGCGGTTTACTTAATTTTGCTGGCGATCATGTGGCTTGGGTCCACCGCCGTGGCACCGTCATCACGTACGATCCTGTTTCTCGGCGACAGCATCACGGCCGGTTTCGGGCTCGAGCTCTCCCAAGCCTATCCAGCGCTCATCCAGCAGTGGATCAAAGAAAAAGACTGGAATTTCCGCGTCATCAATGCGGGCCAAAGCGGCGACACCAGCGCCGGCGGTTTAGGCCGGATGGATTGGTTACTCAAAAACAAGATCGATGTTTTGGTGCTTGAGTTGGGCGGCAATGATGGACTGCGGGGATTACCCGTGGAGGTCACGCGCAAGAATCTTCAGGCCATCATCGATAGCGCCAAGGAACGATATCCTCGCGTCCAGATCGTCATCGCGGGAATGAAAATTCCGCCGAACATGGGCGCGCAATACAGCCGTGAGTTCGAAGCGATGTTCGCTACTCTGGCAAAAAAGAACGATGCTGCGCTGATTCCGTTTATTCTGGAAGGCGTGGGAGGTGTGCGGCAAATGAATCTCTCCGATGGCATCCATCCCACCGCCAAAGGGCATGAGATCGTCGCGGCAAACGTTTGGAAAGTCCTAGAGCCGGTGCTGCGCTCAATCCAATCCCCGTTGAGCCGGAGGTAGTGCCGAAGCCCTTGATTTGACTGAGTCGGTTGGCGCCGTTTTTATGTGATAAAGGAGGCCTCCTATGCTTTCGGCAATTGTTTTGCTCAACACGGAAAGGGACAAGACTAACAGAGTGGCTGAAGCCCTTGCCGACACCGACGGCGTGACTGAAGTCTATTCGGTGGCGGGCCGCTACGACCTGGCCGCGATTGTACGCGCTTCTGACATTCTTTGAACAGTTTTTTGTAGTAGGTTAGATTATCGTCTTCAAAGTCGATAACACGATAACCTTGCCGATAGCGCAAATCGATTTCCTCCAGCACGTTGTCCAGAGGACGCCGCCGGTAGTTCGTGCCGAAGGTTGTGTGCACCGAACAGGAAGAGCATTTGTGCGGACAGCTGCGCGAGCTGATCATGAACGTCATCGGCTTACCGGCAAATCTGTAAACCGACGGAGACGTGTCGCTCAGGTCGGGAATGGGCAGCTCGTCGATGGGAAAGTTTTCATGGATGGGATTGGCACAGCGCCGGCCGTGTTTTCTGTAGCTTAAGCTGGGCACATCTTCGATTTGCTTCCGGCCGCTGAGATAATGCAAAAATTCAACGAAAGGTTTCTCGCCCTCACCGCGGATAACGTAATCGACGCAAGAGGAAGCGAGCAGGGATTCGGGCACCGCCGATGCGTGAGAGCCGCCTACAACGACCGGTACGTCAAGATGTTTTTTGACGCGCGCCGCAACTTCCAGCGTCTCGCGATAGTAGGGCGTGAAGAGAGAGGAGATGCCGACAACATCGGGCTTTAACTGTGCGACCTCTTGCTCGATCTCATCGAAGGGCTTGTCGAAGTGATAGTAGCGATGAAAAGTCGAAAAGGGAGACTTGTCCGCTAACCCATAATACTCGCTTAAGTAGCGAAGTTCTTGCGGGATTGTGACAGTTCTTCGCCCCCAGCCGGCATGATAATCCTTGATCAAGACATCGATTTCTGGCAGATGCTTTTTGACGGCGGCTTTGAGATAAGCAAGCCCGATAGGCTGTAGGCGCACATCGGTATCATAAAAATCCTGGACCGGCGGTTGAATGAGAAGAACTTTCAAATGTCAAGATTTATACCCGATCATCGCAGCTGAATAAAGTTGGCAGTCACTGTGCCAATCCTGAGCACCTGCTGCCACCATGCAGCTACAGGAAGATTCCCGAATTACAAGGGCCCGTGCGCCAGCCTGACGCCGATGCCTGGCAGAT
>JBBDNJ010000169.1:0-21512 GCA_040877705.1 Binatia bacterium
TGGGATACCGAGAGAATACGCCTTTCTCTTTTTCCACAACACTCGGGACACGACCGGGTCGCGGAAGAGAGTTACGGCGCTCTGAGCGTGTAAGTATAAATGCTGTTCCGACAGATCGACTAAATGATGTTGGGCAGCGTCCCGTAAGCTATTGATGGACTGAAGGGTCAAAGCTTGTTCTCTCGTGAGAAACTTCATGCTTCCGTCGGAGAGGGCCTTGCGGACACATGCATCAAATCCAATTGTTTGCTTCGCCCTTGGTTCCCGGATCTTTCCACCGCGATGAAGAAGGCTTGCTTTAAGGAGCATCTCGAATGAGTGGTCCAAGAAAATTAGCACCGACTCAGTCCGTCCTCTGTTCGACGGCCGATTAAAGTGCTCTATCCCTAGGATCAGCGAATTGACTCCTTTCTCCATTAGGAGACGGGCTTCCTTCTTCAAATAAACGCCTCCGACAACATGTCACACTCTAATATCGGAATCCTGGTTGTATGAGCGTCAAATGACGCTGGGCGATCACGGCCGGTTTATAATTTCGTCTCCTTATGTGTTTCGAATAAGAATGTCACTAGCGTCGCTGCAGCCCCAACAGCAAGCTTTGCATGACGCGGTTTGATCGACTGAGTTTTGCCATCCTTACCGTGTCCGGTGCCGTAGAGGCCCCGAATCTCCGCTAGGCCATGACCTATGGTCGCGAGATTGCTCAGTAGGCGTTTGATTATCTCACTACCCTTTGCCTGGTCGGGAACTCCTTCCGGAACCAGCTTCAGTTCTCTCAACGTTGCTTTAGTCAGTGTCGGAATATCAGGGCTTCCAGTTACTGGTTTACCGCGTTCGTAGAGAATTGTCCGACAGCAGGTTTCCACCAGTTCCTTTGCAGTACCGATAGCCAATGCAGGGTCCGAATCCACTGCTTGCTCAATTCGCCGAATCTGTTCTGTAAGATGTTTTGCATCAAATTCTGCAGCCCTCTCCTTAATGTCATCAAGCCATGGCAAACCAAGGCCAGTGACAATTCGACCGTCAGGCACCTCAAACCCGTCCCGTTTGAGCGCATCGGTCATCCGTTTTAAGGCTAAGCGCTCGGCGTCGGCGTGATCTGAGTAGCCGGTGCTCAACGCGTGAAGCTTTTCTTTTTCCTTCGCTTTGTCCAAGACACTTTCATAAGCTTGCAGGACCTTCTTCACGTCTCGCCAATCTGACCAGTCAACTACGTGGTAGTATTGCTCTACCAACGTGCGTCTCTGCCCTGAAACAGGAGGTTGGTAATCCAAGTCGCATGGCACGCCGGCCGCGTCGAATTCATCCGAGATTTCCCGAAGAGTCCAAGAAGTCAGGTACTCGCGAAAGACCTGACGTGTCTTCATGCGAACAAGGTCGCCGCTCATAGTTTGATCTCCACGAGGAGCCAATGAAACGTCCGGTTCCTCGCATCGAGCGTCGCGCCTTCCAGTCGGATGATTTTACGGAAAGCGTCTTCAATTGCCTCGGCAGGCAGGGTCGGATTCAGTCGCACGAGCCCTTCGCGCAGGCGGGTCGTCAGGATGACTTGGCCGTAGTCATCGCGTTCCACAAACAGCTCCCCCGGCGCGATCTCCGGCCCGTGCTTCACCGTGTAGCCGAGGCTCTCCAGCCATGCGAGCGCCTCCTCCTCCACGATGGATTCGGTGAACTCGGACATAGTATCTGCTTTATCGGCGCTGCTCGGGGATGCCCCAAACCTTGCGCGAAAGACCTGCCAGCAAACTCTGCCGGGATTTAACATTCTCTTCGTTCCAAATATCGTAGCTTGGCAGCTCCGCAACAGCGGTGTCGATTTTTGTCTTGACACCGACCTTCGGCTTCTCGGCGAGCGACCGTGTTAATAATAGCTGCGACTGTGGATAGACCTTCTTCTTATCGGAATAGGCTCGGTTTCCCAATGATCCATTGATGGACTTCTCTACGAAGACTAGATTGCCCAACCAAGCTGAAATGTTAGGTTCGACATACTGACCAAATTCCTTCTTCGCGTTATCACTGGGTGTTTGAGGATAAATGTGCTCTATCTCATACCCGACCCCAATGTACTTACTCAACCAGCGAGTCGCTTCTGTTTCACCATATGCTAAAAGTTCAATGTATTGCGTGAGCTTAGCCAGTACGTACAGTAGGCGATAAAATTGTAAGTCATCGGTTGTTAGTCGCCCCATTGCGTCAGTGAATCGGTTGGATAGATCTGCCTTTGCTTTTGCGAAGCGCCTTTGCACAAAATTCTCCAGATCCGAGTCAGACCGGATCGCGCGAAGCTCGCGCGCCCACATCGCAAAATTTCGCTCGAAATCCCGCGTTGGTTCGCGGGTGATCACGTAACAAAAGAATAGATTCTCTACTTCTTGGCACAACCGATTAAAAAGCGGATCGGTCAAATGTCTTCCGGCAAGCAATACGATAAGGTGTTGGCGCGCTGATTTTCCTCCCAGAAGCTGCATGTTCTCAAGATATCTTGTCTTCTTGCCCGCGTGATCGTTTCCTAAGAAGAAATTGTGGTAAGCTTCAGCGCCTTTGAGCAGGTCTTGAGCAAACGCTAGAGGTTGCTTGGCGTATCCACACTTGGATTCGTTCTTGGCAAACCATCCGTAAATCTCATCTTCCCGTAGTACCTCTTCGACATCGTATCGACTGAAAATAAAATACCGCAAGAACCGAAGCGGCTTCTCTCTAATTTCGTACAGCGTGTCCTGAAGCCGTTTCCATAATGTCTTTAATTCGTCAAATTGGCTCCTGCTCGCTTTCATAAAGAGCAAATTCTTGAGGAGATCCATCGCGTCAAGTCCCACACCGCGGTCATTGATGGTCTCGAAAATCTTTAGTGCTTTTGCAACGTCGTCAGCCTGAATGCGAATCAGTTTCACGTTGTTTGTTAGATAGCCGTAGAACCGGCGAGCAGCGGCGATGTCTTCCCGAAACTCTCGCTTGAGGAAGCGTCGCGCAATGTTGTAGGCGTTCCGAATGTTAGTAACCGACCTCGTGTTGACTATATCGTTTGTTTCGCTTTCGCTGCTTGCAATTCGAACGAGAACGCCTCCGCTATCCTCGTACTGAAGATCAAGTCGATAGCGAAAGTGGTCTGTACCTATTGCATCAGTCGAGGTAGCGGCAATTTGTGGCTCCAGAGCACCGGGCGGCTTATCCCCGAGTTCCCGGAGGTGATCACGGATCGCACAAAGTGTTAAGAAAAGTGTGGTCATCCGCTGCTGTCCGTCGTTCAGCTCCAAAACCCCGGCGTCCGACGGGCATACTACGATGCTGCCTATAAAGTACTCCGGTGCTTTAGTTGGGTCACTGCCGGAAAGCTCGACGTAGATGTCCGTCAAAAGTTGCTCGACTTCATCCGCCTCCCATACATATTCCCGTTGGTAATCAGGCACTACGTAGAACGACTTGAACACATCGGCAACCGAAATATCTTGGCTCTGAATATGTTGTTCGCTCATGGACTTAAGCTCCAGCTGGGTTACCGTGGGGTTTGTTCGCGAGCCACGCCAAAATCTCTGGCACGGGCTCGGGAATCGGTAGTTCTGTCTCAGTTGCAATTAGACGCGCTCGAGTAGGTTTACCAACATGCGGATATTTTTGACAGAGTTCTTGATACTTCGTTTCGCCAATAGCTTTCCGTAAATGATCTTCATACTTCTTACTGAAACGCCAAACTAAGACGCTGCCATCTTTGCGAGCAAATCCCTCTAATGCAGCATTGAACTTGCTCTCCTCGCCCTTGTCATCGAAATCAGATGAATCCTCGTCGTAGACAATGCCTGTCGGTATTTCAAATGACGCCGCGATTTGAGCAAATTCGGGAAGGTTGCGTTTCCCTCCGACTTCAACAATGGTAGCTCCTGCCCGGTCGAGCTCGAGGTTCAGGCGCTTAGCATATTCAGGCAACGCGAGCTTCTCCGTATCTCCCTCAACGAGGAGCAGCCTGCTTGCGAAGAACAGTTCATTTCGTTCAGGGTCTAGTTCCTTGATTAACTTCTCTTTTCGTTTTTCATTCGTCGGTAGATTCGAGCAACGCACCTTAGTGCCGTCCGTGCCCTTACGAACAATCACGACCTCGTTATATTCAGGAATCGAAATAAAGTGCGGTGAGTGCGTCGTGTATATGATCTGGTTCGTCTTGCCTATGTCCCGAAGGGTCTTATACAGAGAGCGTTGCATTTGGGGGTGCAAAAACATTTCCGGTTCTTCGATCAAGAGAATCGCACCTTGCTTCCGTCTTTCCTCGAATGCTTTGAGAATCGCAAGCACTAGGGCATTTTGAATACCTTCCCCGAGCTCGGTGGCGCTAACCGAAAAATCTCCCTCGCGAACTCGAAGATCTAGCGCCTTATAGAAATCCATGGTGTCAAACGGTGAGAAAAATAGGTCAAGCTTGTCTGTGTCAGTCGCGGGATCAAATCCGAGTTGTTGGAGAGCGTTCTTCTTTATCGAACTCTCCAATGCTTTAAAAGAGTCAGTGCGTAAGAGACTAACGGCCCCTTCCATTAGAGCTTGAAAACGTTGTAACCGTGAAACCTCTACCTCTGAGCCATCTTGTTGCTTGACCTTTACGGTTAGCTTCGGATCTTGAAGTTCGCGATTAATGTCCTCGAACAGCTGCCGAAGCATGGAATAGCGCGCTCCAGGAAGTTGTTCTTTCAGTGCCCGATTCGTCCCAATGTAGATCAGTGGAACAGACTCTCGAACATCGGACGGAATATTGACCAATGGTTGGTACTCATGCTTTTCGCCCTTCTTCGGAGCTTTCATCAAAACCATGGGGGGCTTGCCATGCTCATCGAAACACTTCTGCTCCAACCGCCGCCGTCCTTTGTCCGGCCCCACTTTGTACCGGGTGTATTCAAATGCGAGAGTTCGGATTGCAACAGATTCCACACCCTTGAATCTGGCAAATGGAATCCCCGGATCAAAGGAGATCTGAATGGTCACGTCCGAATCGTGTTGGTGCGCGTAGACATCTAGCTCGTCAAAAGAGGTTACTGAAACCCAGTCGCGTGCGAGCACCCGTTGGACTGCAAGGAGAATGTTGCTTTTCCCGGCGTTATTTGGCCCGACTAGGCAACAGATCTCAGGAACATCGAGATCGAGGTTCTTGATGGATCGGAAATTCTCGATGTGGATTTTCGAAATCTTCATGCCGAAACTTCGGCAACTTTCTGAGGCGTGTCAATTCGTAACTCGCCGGACATAAGTTTGGGCAGAAGCGCGTCGCGCAATGCAGCGAGCGTCTGGGATTCCTCACGCGCGCGATCCATCCGTGCCAGTAAGGGTTGCACGACTTTCGAGAAATGATGGATTACCGATTTACCCGGAATGACGACATTCATTGATAGAAGACCTTCCGGTTTTACGCGCTGGTGACTGCCAGAGGTCCCTGTCACAAGTGTCTCGAATACGTCAGCAAACATCTCACTCGAAAGGAAGCCGTAAATAAACTCTCGGGAAGCCTCGGCTCGGGGTGATACGACTAGAAACTCAGTTGAGCAGACGGCGCGGGGGTTGTTCCTTACAACCGGGAGCCATAGGCGCGGAATTCGCGGATTTAACTTCGACAGCAAGACGGCATTAGGCGTAATCAGATATTTATTGCTTTTTATTGCGCCGCCGAGTTCGGGCTTCGGAGTTTGACCTTCGTCGAAGGCCGGGATGCTGAAATGTTCAAAGGTTTCGGCCGGAAAATCGCCTGGATTGATCCCGTTACGACTCAGACTCGCCAATTCGCCGACCTTGCCAACCTCCCATCCCGCCGGAATCTCGCCTAGTTCGGAGTTCTCGAAACGATCGGGAAAAAGATCGGCGATGTGTTTTGGCAGGCCGGGGTCGCGGCATTCGGACTTGGCGCGGACGGGGTCGCCTGTCTGCGTGCATGCGCTCGTCGCCGCGATCTGCTCTTTAAGCCATTTGCGCCCATAGCCGGTCTTCAGCCACTTTTCGCGTTCGACGCTTTTTCCTCGCGATGGCAGCGCCTCCCAGTGGACGACACGAATGGGCGGGTGGCCTTTAGTCCAGCGGCCGCCTTTGCCGGAATAGTGCTGTTGCCATCGCTGCCGCAAGTCTTCGGTTTGGCCGATGTACACGCTGCCGTCCTCGCACTCCAAGGCGTAAACAAACCATTTCCCTTTCTCTGCGGCGGGAAGCGTCGAAACATATGGAGCTTGGTTGGCGGCGGCCATCTTCGCACGCACAGGCAGGAAGTCCACGAACCACGACTTGAAAAGCGCGCGCGCCATCGCCTCCAGCGTCTCGTTCGTCCGCCGGTTCAGCTCGATCTTGTCGTCCAGCGTACCGAGGATGTGAGCGATGGCTCGTTGCCTACCGATTGGTGGCAAGCTGATCTCCAACCGCTTCTGATCGATCAGACTGAGATACGGTGCCATATCGGTAGATGCCTTCATCCCCGCAAGTTGTGATATGAATTCGGAGCTCTTGCACCAATATCGTAGAAAGCCTCCTTCGATACGACTGGGATGGAGACTCCGCCAGTAGCTTAAGTGCGGTGAGTAAATGAACAGCGGCATTGAAGGTGAAACAAAAGTTGTGCGCCCCGTACTGTTGCCCTTTGTTGTGATCACCGTGTCGCCAGGCTTTGCAATTTTTGAGCGTACACGGGACTCAAGTTGCGAATGGAAGCGTTCAACTCCCTCGAAATCAATGTGCGTATCCGTTACGTGGCCGGCTCGAAGAAAGATCAAGCCATCGCCTCCAAGCTCCTCATTCTTGGCTCGATAGCCATCGCCGATCTCAAGTGCGCCCTCGGCAATCAGTTGAGCAAATGTGGTTCGCTCGGACCGCTCATCCGTCAAACCCAAGCTCCTTTAGGTTGGCATTGATGGCAATGTCCAACTTGCGGGCTTCAGCCATCTGCTCGCTCAGTGTTAGAGTAAGTCGCTTCATCTTCTCCTCGAACGGTTCACCATCGTCCTCCTCCTCCTCTGCGTCGACGTAGCGGCCGGGCGTGAGCACGTAGCCGTGCTTGCGAATGTCGTCTAGCGTGGCGGACTTGCAGAAGCCGGGGATGTCTTCATAAGTTGTGCGTCCTTCGACATGCTCAGGACGAACGGATCTTTCTCCACGCCAGAGGTGATACACCCCAGCGATGCGATTTACCTCGTCATCGGTGAGTTCGCGGTGGGTGCGGTCTACGAGTTGGCCGAGCTTGCGAGCGTCTATGAAAAGGACTCGGCCGCGGCGGTCGCGATATCTGTGGTTCTTCTTGTCGCGTGCGAGAAACCAGAGACAGGCCGGAATCTGTGTGGAATAAAATAGCTGACCAGGGAGCGCGATCATACAATCGACGAGATCGGCTTCGATGATATTTTTTCTGATTTCACCTTCGCCGGATTGATTCGAGGACATCGAGCCATTCGCCAAAACGAAGCCGGCGATGCCGGTCGGAGCGAGATGATGAATGATGTGCTGCACCCAGGCGAAGTTGGCGTTGCCGACTGGCGGCTTGCCGAACTGCCAACGTTTGTCGTCGCGCAGGCGGTCGCCGCCCCAGTCGGAGATATTGAAAGGCGGGTTAGCGAGGATGAAATCAGCTTTGAGATCGGGATGGCGATCGTTGTGAAAAGCGTCGCCGTGGGCGATCTGGCCGTCGATGCCACGCAACGCGAGATTCATTTTCGCAAGGCGCCAAGTCGTGTAGTTGCTCTCCTGGCCGTAGATGCTGATATCCGACCTTGCTTTGCCGCCATTGCCGTTACCGGTCTTGTGCGCGTTGATGAACTCAATCGACTGCACGAACATGCCCGACGAACCGCAGCAGGGATCGTAGACGCGCCCGTTGTACGGTTCGATCATCTCCACCAATAATTTGACTACGCTGCGCGGCGTGTAGAACTCGCCGCCTTTTTTGCCCTCCGCGCTGGCGAACTGCGAAAGAAAATATTCGTAGACACGTCCGAGGACATCCTTGGCGCGGCTTTCGGCGTCCCCTATCCGGATGTTGCTTATAAGGTCGATCAACTGACCGAGACGCTGCTTGTCGAGCGCGGGCCGCGCATAATCTTTCGGCAACACACCTTTCAGCGAGGCATTGTCACGCTCGATACCCGACATCGCATCATCGACAAGTTGGCCAATTGTCGGCTGCTTCGCTTGCGCTTTAAGGTGCGACCAACGTGCCTCCGGAGGCACCCAGAAAATACTCAGCGCGCGATATTCATCAGGATCTTCCGGGTCGGCGCCCTGCGCTTTTTCGGCTTCGAGCATGGCGTGCTGTTCCTCGAAAGCATCGGAGATGTATTTCAGAAAGATGAGACCAAGCACGACGTGCTTGTACTCGGCAGCGTCCATGCTGCCGCGTAGCGCGTCGGCCATCTGCCACAATTGCTGCTCATACCCAACAGTGGCGCCGTTCGACGAATTTTTTGTTTTCGGTTTGGCCATAATATTCAATACTTCTTCCGTGTCTCGAGCGTCAGACGTTTAATGTGGGGTTCCAAAATTAGGCTAGCTGATTGGTATTGTTCCACATTTCATAATTCTGAATTCAGCGTGTTCGGAATTGACACTCAAAAGATCTACAGGACCGAGGACGTTACATCCGGGTCGGCGCTCGGTGGATATTAGTAGAACTGGCCGGAGATGCCAAGAGTTTTATAGGCATTGCTGAATTATGAAATAGGAAACCGGAGAGCAACAAGAAGCGTGTTCATGGTCCTCCGGGATCTCCCTTAAATGGTTGACGGCGAGCCATTGCACATTGGGTCAGGGCCGCGCATAGCCGCTTTCTTGACAACCCTTCGATGCAGGGGATACAACAAACCATCTATCTAATAAGGAGAAGCCCCATGGCAGTTGCAAATTTTGAAGATCATTGCTGGAAGGACATTGTCACGCCTGAAATTCTCAAGACCTACACCCCCTATCACAGAGAAACTTTCATCGGCCAGAGGCCGGCGCTGCTGGCCATCGACCTTTATAATCTCGCCTACGAAGGCGGCGCCAAAGAGCCTCACGAACTGGTAGATACACATAAAAGCTCCTGCGGCGTTTACGCTCATGACGCCATCGAGCCGACTCAGGAACTTTTCGCCATGGCACGCTCGCTGAAGATCCCGGTTTTTTACACGACCACCGAGACGCGCAAGGAAGCGAAGCCCGACGCCGTTTACGCCACTAACCGGCAACGCGTCAAGATCGATCCGCAGGCTTTTGAGATTCGCGAGGAGATCAAACCTCAAACCGGCGATGTGGTTATTTTCAAAGAACGCGCCAGTGGATTTTTTGGCACGCCGCTGGTGGCCCATCTTACCCAACTCGGGATCGATAGCTTGATCGTCTGCGGAGAGAGCACCAGCGGCTGCGTGCGCGCCAGCTGCGTCGACGGTTACTCGCTGGGTTACCACGTATCGATTGTCGAGGAGTGCGTCTTCGATCGCAGCCCGCTGTCGCACAAGGTCAATCTTTTCGACCTGCACCACAAGTACTCCGATGTGATGAAACTCGACGAGGTCAAAGAAAAAATAAAGCAGGAGCGGCCGCGCAAACCGAGTTGAAATTTGTTCAAGCCGTTCGAAACGTTCAATTCGTTCAAAAGGTCGGAGGAATGAAACAGAACAGTTTTTGACGATTTGAACGGAGCGCAGCGGTTGAACGGCTTGAACGTTTTGAACGTAACTATTTCGCTAAAATGTACAGCACCGCCAACGGCATTAAGATCTACTACGAAACCTCCGGCGAGGGTTTCCCCTTCGTCATGGTCCATGCTAATCCCTTCGACCATAATCTCTGGATGTACCAGATCGCGCACTTCTCGACTTTCTTCAAAGTGATCGCCGTCGATATTCGCGGCTACGGCCGTTCGGACAAGCCGGCCACGCCGTTTAGCCTGAAAGACATGGCAAATGATGTGCTCGGCGTGTGCCGCGACGAAGGAGTCAAAGAAGCCATCCTGGGCGGCGTCAGCGTCGGCTCCGGGATGGCGATCCTCCTCGGCTTGGATCATCCGGAAATATTCAAAGCGCTTATCCTGGTCGGCGGTAGCAGCGGCGGGGGCGGCAGCATCGACGAGCGCATTCATGGCTATACGAAAATCGGCATCGGGAAATACCACATCCGGCACTTGAGGGAACTGGTGGCGCCGGATTTTGCCGACAGCAAATTGGGCGCCTATCTGCTCAACACCTTCGTCAACCGGGATCCATGGCTTTCCGGCCAGTCCATCGCCCAGATCTTTCGCGCCCGCGGCGGCACCGACATGACGCCGCGGCTCGCATCGATGAAAGTGCCGACTCTGGTGATCAATGGCGAATACGATAATTCCCTCAAAGGCGGCAAGCTGACCGCTTCTTTGATTTCCGGAGCGGCGCATAGAATTCTGCCCAAGACCGGCCACGCCTGTAATATCGAAGATCCGGCCGGCTTCGATGAGCTCGTCATCGAGTTTCTGCGCGCCAAAAATCTGATGCCTTCCTCGCCGAGCTGATCCCGGCTGTCACGATTTGCACTTCAGTCCCCGACCGAACGAGAAGGAGGAACATTCATGGCCGTCAATATCGAAAAGTTGAAAAGCATGACTCCTCCTCAGGGCATGGACTTTCACATCGCCAAACTGGGCCATATCGTGCTGCAAGTGAGCGATCTGGAAAAATCCACCGCCTTCTATACACAAGTGCTCGGTTTTAAAGTCTCCGATGTTTATCCCGAAACCATGATGCCGGGCGGCATGGTGTTCTTGCGCTGCAACACCGACCATCATTGTCTGGCCCTGGTCGGCGCCGGCGAGGGAAACGCCGCGAACAAAGAACTGCATCACGTCGCCTTTGAGGTGCCGACCCTCGCCGAAGTCATCCGCGCGCGCGACTGCTTGCGCGCCCACCATGTCAAGATCGATTTCGAAGGACGGCGGCGCGCCGGCTGCCAGATCGCCGTCGAATTCCGCGACCCCGACAATCACTCGGTGGAAATCTACTGGGGCGTCGATCAAGTGGGCAGCGATGGACGGGTCCGGCCGGCAAACGAGTGGCACGGCGTCAAATCGCTGGATGAAGCCATTGCCAACCCGGTGCCCGGACAGGACACTCACATCCCTAAATGAATTCTGCGTCTCCCTCTCTTGAAGATTTACTCCAGGCTTCGTCGCGCGCTCTTGTGATCGGCGCCGGTGGCGGCGGGGATGTCGCCGGAGCACTGGCCAGCGCCAGATTCCTCGAATTCTGCGGCCTTCAATTCGTGCTAGGCGGTCTTTCCTGGGAACGCCGGGTTTTCGATCCGGTACCGGGCCCGCGTAGGCTTAGTGAAGTGGAAAACGTCCGCGCTCTGCACGAGTACGCCTGGATGGCCAACAGCGACAGCCGGACCAGGACCGGAGTTTATTTCGCCGAGTCGAGAATGGCGCAGTTTTTAGGCCAAGAAATATTGCTCATCGATATCAATGGCGGCGTCAAAGGCGTGGTGGAAGCATTAGAGACCGCAATGGCGGAACTCAAAACCGACTTGCTCGTCGGGCTTGACGTCGGCGGCGATTCGCTAGCGTATGGCACCGAGCCGGGTCTACGCAGCCCATTAGCGGACTCCGTTGTGCTGGCGGCATTCGCCGAGCTGGAAAGACGCGGGCACCGCACGCTCTGGGGAGTGTTCGGCTACGGCAGCGACGGCGAATTGACCGTCGATGAGATCGAGCTTGCGCTCAGCAAGCTCGCGGCCGCCGGCGGGTTGCTCGGCGCCTGGTCGCTCACACCGAAAACGGCTGCCGAGCTCGAAGAAGCGATTAAGACGGTTCTAACCGAAGCGAGCGCCGTCCCGGTCCAATGCTTTCGCGGCGCCTGGGGAGAGACCAACATCCGCGGCGATCGCCGGCGCGTCAAGCTGACGCCGTTGACCGCGATCACCTTTTTTGTTTCGACAGCGATACTGTTTGAGACTCTCGCGCGGCCCGCTCGAGTGATCGCCGGCACTTCATCTCTCCAAGCAGCGAACGATGCCCTGCACGCCATTGGCATCAAGTCCGAGCTGGATTTGGAACTGGAGCACTTCCCGGTAGAGAAAGCATAATCCCATCGATGTTTAGAAATTTACAGAGAGATGCCGTCATTCTGATGGCTTCGCGCAGCGTGCGCGCATTCGCATTTTCTTATCTGAGCATAACCTTCGCCATCTATCTGAACCAGTTGGGGTATTCGACGGTAACGGTGGGCATTGTTATTTCGACGGCCTATGCCAGCGCCGCCGTTCTGACCGCCGTGTGGGGCTATCTCTCCGACCGCTTCGGCCGGAAAAACATTCTTATGTTGCTGGCGGCGCTGACCATCGTGTCGAACCTGATTTATATCTTCTCCAGCCATCTCATCTTCATCATTGCCGCCGTCATCATTGCCAATGTCGGGGCGGGCAGCTCGGGCGCCGGAGGCCAGGGTGGCGGCCCCATGAGTCCGGTTGAACAAGCGCTGCTGGCGGAAAAATGCACGCCGGAAAATAGAAACAAGGTTTTTGCCGCGAACGCTTTCGTCGGCTCGATCATGGGCTCCCTGGGCGCATTGCTGAGCGGCTTGCCGCAGCATCTTCAGGAAAATTGGGGGTGGGCGCCCATTGCCTCCTACAAACCTCTTTTCGTGCTGACGATTTTTTTTAGCTTCGTTCTGATCTTCGCCTATTCGCGCATCAACGAACACCACGTGGCACGGAAACGCGAGAGGATGAAAATCGCCACCAAAGCGAATCGTTTCGTCATCAAAATGTCCCTGCTGGGCATGATCGATAACCTGGGCGGCGGCTTGATCAGCCCGCTGCTCGCCTACTGGTTTTTCCTCCGTTACGGCGTCGAGCTCAAGTCCCTGGGATTCATGTTTTTTCTTTCGTATTTTCTCGCGGCGATGTCTTTTTTAACCGCTCCCCTCATCGCCCGGCGCATCGGAGTGGTGCGAACCATGGCGTTTTCTCACGGCGCCGCCTCATTGATCTATCTCTTCCTGCCGCTGGCGCCCACCTTTACGGTTGCTGCCGCGATGACGATCATTCGCTCTTACCTGGCCTACATGGACAACCCGCTGCGCAGTTCATTCATCATGGGCGTCGTCAGGCCGGAAGACCGAGGATCGGCGGCGGGGCTGACATCATTATCGCGCCATGTACCGGTCGCCATCACCCCTAGCCTTTCCGCCTATATCATGCAGGCTTTTTCTCTCAACGTGCCGATTTTCATCGGCGGATTTTTACAGTTTTTCCACGATTGCGCGTTTTATTACATGTTCCGCGACGTCAAACCCCCTGAGGAACAAGCCTCCAAACCGGCGCTGGCCTGATCATGAAAATCTTTCAAGAAATGCATTACGACGCCAAGCTGTTGATGGCCTCGCGGGGCATTCGCGCCTTTGCGTTTTCTTATTTGAATGTCGTTTTCGCCATCTATCTGGACCAGCTGGGCTACACCACGATGACCATCGGCGTCGTCTTTTCGGTCGCTTATCTGAGCGGCGCGCTGCTCACCGCCGTCTGGGGCTATCTGTCCGACCGTCACGGGCGGCGTAAAATCTTGATGCTGCTAGCGGTTCTGACCATCATTTCCAACACCATCTTCATTTTTTTCAGCGGCCTGTTTTTCATTCTGCTAGCCGTGGTGATCGCCAATGTCGGCGCCGGCGGCTCGGGCGGCGGCGGTCAAGGTGGCGGCCCTTTCAACCCAGTCGAAGAGGCGCTGCTGGCCGAAAAATGTAATCCCGAAAATCGCAACCGAATCTTCGCCTTCAACGCGTTCTTCGGCTCGATCATGGGTTCCATAGGCGCGCTCGCCGCCGGCTTGCCTCAGTACCTGCAGGAAGCGAGAGGCTGGAGCCCTGTGTCGGCCTATAAGCCTCTGTTCGTCCTGACGATTTTTTTCAGCTTTCTCCTGCTTTACGTTTACAGCCGGATCCATGAACAGCACCAGCCTCGCAAAGTGGAAAGAAAAATATCCAAGGCCACCGGTGTTTTCGTGACCAAAATGTCGCTCTTGTCCTTCGTCGATAACTTTGGCGCCGGCCTGGCCGGCTCTTTGATGTCCTATTGGTTTTTCCTGCGTTATGGCGTGGAGCTCAAGTCTCTCGGTGTGATGTTTTTCGTTTCCTATTTTCTGGCGGCGCTGTCGTTCCTGAGCGCGCCGATCATCGCGCGCCATCTGGGATTGGTCAAAACCATGGCCTTTTCCCATGCGCTCGCCTCAATGATCTATCTTTGCATACCCTTCTCGCCGACTTTCAAAGTTGCCGCGGCCCTCTTGGCCATCCGTTCTTACTTTGCCTATATGGACAATCCGCTGCGCTCCTCATTTACCATGGCCATGGTGCACTCTAGCGAAAGGGGCTCGGCCGCCGGCGTCACCAGCCTCGCGCGCATCGTGCCGTTCGGGATCAGCCCAACTATTGCGACTTATCTCATGCAAAGCGTGTCGCTAACTCTTCCTTTATTTCTCGGCGGCGGGCTACAATTGGTCAATGACGTCGCCTTTTATATGATGTTCCGGCGCGTCAAGCCGCCTGAAGAAATAACAGAACCGGCGGCGGAAAGGAGCACGGCATGAGTTATTTTTGGCGCATCGCGGAAGAGCGGATCAAGGAAGCCCAACGGGCCGGCGCCTTCGACAATTTGCCGGGAAAGGGCAAACCGCTGGAACTGAAAGATTTGAGCTGGGTGCCCGACGAACTGCGCCTCAGCTACTACATTCTCAAAAAAGCTAATGTTTTACCGCCCGAGGTGGAGCTTTTGAAAGATATCCGCACGCTCGAAGATCTTTTGAAACATGTCGAAGACGAAGGCGACCGAAGGGCGCTTGCCAAAAGTATTCAATTTAAACTGATCCGTTTAGATATGCTTAAACGGCGTTCAATGCGTTTACCGCCGGTCCGAGACTATAGTCGAAAACTTGTCGACAAATTACGAATTAAATAAACAATCCGCTGCTCTTGCCACGCTACTTTTGTTTTGCCTTGAATCTCTTTCCGTGCTAGACAACCCACAGTTTTAACTATAGATTACGAATCAGTTTTTAGTCATCGATCAACTTTCGACGATTCGACAAGGAGGAATTATGGCAGACGAACAATCGCCGATAAAAATCAAAAAAATCGGTCATGTGGTTTACGCTGTCAGCGACATGGATCGCAGCACGAAATTTTGGACGGAAATCATGGGTTTCAAGTTTTCCGACCGCAATGAAAACGGCATGGTCTTTTTCCGCAACGCCACGGATCACCACACCGTCGCACTGGTACAAGCCAAGGAGAACAATTCGTTGCCGAAACGGGGCCAGGTGGGCTTTGACCATTTCGCCCTCGAGGTTGCTACCGTTTCGGAGCTCTTCAAGATCCGCGATTTCCTTAAAGCCAAAGGGGTGACCATTACCTACGAAGGACGGCGCGGCCCGGGCGGAAATCCCGGCGTCGAGTTTCTCGACCCGGACGGCTATCAGATCGAAATTTACGCGTCCATGGACCAGATCGGCGCCGACGACAGGAGTCGTCCGGCGGCCGAGTGGAAACGCGCCACCACTTTGGAAGAAGCCGTCGCCAATCCATTGCCCGGCGCCGAGTATCATTGATCGGTGCATATTCTATGGGGTGCGCGCCAGGCTGCTTAAAAAGGCTTTTTGACTTCGCTGTAGATCGATCTGGTGTAATTGTCATGCGCGGACTCGATCCGCGCATCCATCCCCGGAACCAGTTTAAGGCTCGTGCGTGGATGGCCGGTGATCCCCGGATCATAGTCCGGGGACCGGGCCATGACGCGAAAACTGCAAATGAAAGCAAAGTGTCAAAAAACGGCTAATTAACTAGTTTCTTGGGCTGTCACAAACAAGAACGCAGCAAACTAATTATAAGTAGCTCTATTCCATGATTTCCATCCGCCGTTTGCAAAAACGTTTCAACGTTAGCGGCGGCGTCGTCGCCGCGATCCGGTCTCTCGATCTGGAAATCGCCGAAGGCGAGCTTTTCGTCATCGTTGGCGCCAGCGGCTCGGGGAAAACCACTTTGCTGCGCTGCATCGCCGGGCTCGAAACACCCGACGCCGGCGAAATCCGTATCGCCGGCAAAGTTGTTTCGTCGGACAATCCCCCGACATGGATCCCGCCGCAACAGCGCAAGCTCGGCATGGTCTTTCAGTCCTACGCCGTGTGGCCCCATCTCACCGTGTGCGAAAACATTGCACTGCCACTGGCCGAGGGCTCGCAACGAATTCCACGGCGGGAAGTCGCCCAGCGGGTCCAGGAAGCGCTGCGGCTGGTTCAATTGGAAGAACAGTCCGACCGGCCCGCGACCCTGCTCAGCGGCGGCCAGCAGCAGCGCGTCGCCCTGGCGCGCGCCATCGCGGTGAACTCGCGGATTGTTCTGATGGACGAGCCGCTAAGCAATCTCGATGCTCGTTTGCGCGAAGAAGTCCGCGGTAAGATCCGCGAGTTGGCCAAGCAGCTTGGCTCCACCGTCCTTTACGTCACCCACGATCAAATCGAGGCCATGGCCATCGCCGACAAGATCGCGCTCATACAAGCGGGCGAGCTCTTGCAGGTCGGCGCGCCGTTTGAAGTTTATCATAAGCCGACATGCGCCGATGTCGCCGAATTCTTCGGTTCAGTGAATTGGCTAAACGCTCAGGTAGTTGAAGCCGGCGTGGCCGATTCGCCCATCGGCAAGTTAGAGATAAAAAGTTCGTCAAAGGTGGGAGACAAAGTGCTACTCGGATTTCGCCCGGAGTGTCTTTCCTTGTCGGACTCCGGCGCGAACTGCGGCGGCAACTCGTTTCAAGCCAAGATCGGTTCCAGTACATTTCTCGGCGATCAATTTATCTACACGGTTATCGTCAACGAACGGCAACTCTTCGGGAAAAATCGCACCATTCCACAAAGTCCGGACGGCAAGGCGCTGTGTCGTGTCAGCCCATCCGACATCATGGTGTTTCCCGCCCGGAGCGTAAATGACGCATAGGCGAGCGAATTGTACCGCCGGATAAAATTGATCAAGAGCAGTCAAAACAAAGGGAGGGTTTCGTTATGATCGTTGAAAAATGGCCGGCGCAACTGGGAAAAGTTGCCCTATGGACGATAACGCTGTTGCTCGCATTGGGAAGTGTGGCTCCGCCAGCCAAAGCCACGACCCTCGCCGAGCTCATCGAAGGTGCCAAGAAAGAGGGCATGCTGCGCGGTCAATGGGGCCAAAACAGCTTTGGCGGCAGCGAGGGATTCAAAGAAATTCTCGCCGGCATGAACAAGAAATACAAGCTCAACCTTACGGGCCAATACACACCCGGGCCCGACATGCAGCGGCTGATGCTCCGCGTCATTCAGGAGAACGCCGCCGGTCAACCGGCCAGCACCGACGTTTACCTGGGCAACTCTCAGGCAATTTTCGACGGGCTGAAGTCAAACCTGCTGCGGCCCATGACCTACAGCACCTTCATCGAAGAGAAGCCGAAACCGGAAGGGAAGTTTAACGCCATCGCGGCGGATGGCACGCATGTCGCCATAGCGACAGCGGTAGTGGGAATTCAGTACAACACTGACCTGGTCAAGGGCGCCGATATTCCCCGCCGGCTCGAGGACGTTCTCAATCCAAAATGGAAAGGTAAGATCGCGTCGACGCCGTATGCTGCAGGCATGCGGGAATTCGCCTCGCCGGACTTTTTCGGCCGAGAAAAAATCATCGACTTCACCAAGAAACTTTCCGCCCAAATCGGCGGGTTGATGCGCTGCGGCGAAGCGGAGCGCATCACCAGCGGCGAATTCCTCATGCTGGTTTTCACTTGCGGCGGCAACGACGTCAACGTCCTAAAGCGCACCGGCGCGCCGCTGGGTCACACGGTGATCGAGGAGGGCACGGTGCTGCACATGAGGTACGCCGGTGTGCCGAAGAATTCCCGTTCACCCAACGCCGGCGCGCTGCTCATAAACTACTTGATGACCGCCGAAGGCCAGGAGCTGCTGTGGAAGCATGACGGCTTTGACCTGCATCTTTTTCCGGGTTCGCAAACCAAGAGAGAAATCGAGAAAGTGCGCGCCGCCAAAGGCAAAGTCATTATCAGCTCGCCCCAGTGGCTCGCGTCTTTCAAGGACTATAGTAAAACTCAGAAGGAGCTCGAAGCGATTCTGCGCCGCGGTAAATAATCGATAGGCGCTTGCCGGCATCCCGGATTTCAAAGAGGTCGTCACTTAGATCATTTCTGAGACGCGAACAAACTAGAGATGCCCATGAGACAAACGTTGTTGCGATTGCGCCTGCTCGGCGAAAAGGGCCAAACCTCTTCCGCGCTTTTGTCGCTGGCGCTCGTGCCGATGGCTGCCATCTTGGTACTCGTCACCGTGATGTTTTGGGTGAGCCTTCAGAAAGGCGCCGTCGGCACTCCCAGCGCGATTTACACCCTGAACAATTACAGCGAGGTTTTCAGCGACCCCTTTGTGTTGCGTGTCGCGGCGAACACCATCGTCTTCACGATCACCGCGACTCTGGTGGCCCTGCTGTTCGGTTTGCCCATTGCCTGGCTGGCGGAAAGAAGCAACATGCCGGGCAAGACATTGATCTACGCGATCATGACCCTCGGACTGCTCATCCCGGGCATTTATACCGCGATGGGGTGGACATTGATCGCTCATCCGCGCATCGGTATCTTGAACCGTTGGCTGGTGGGTTTTTTTAATCTTAACGACGCGCCCATCAATATCGCCACGCCTATCGGCATGGGATTCGTGCAAGGACTGAGCCTGTCGGCCCTGGCTTTCATACTGACCGCACAGATGTTTCGCGCCATGAACCCGACTCTCGAGGAAGCGGCGCGCGTGCACGGCATGGGTTACGGGAAAATCCTCTGGCGCGTTACCTTGCCGCTGGCCCGCCCGGGCATTCTCGCGGCGGTGATCTACATCCTCACCATCGGCATCGCGACCTTCGACATCCCGGCGATCCTGGGCCTGGGCAACCGTGTTTACATGCTCAGCACCTTTATTTATTTAAAGGTTCACCCCCAGGGAGCCGGCCTGCCGGAGTATGGAATTACTGGAGTCGTCGGCGCTTTCATGATCATCGTCGCCGGTCTGCTTACCCTATGGTACAGCCAGGTGTTGCGCCAAGGCCACCGCTTCGAAGTTGTGACAGGTAAGGGCTACAAACCGGCGCTGGTGCCATTGGGTCGCTGGTCCATTGCTGCCTGGTGCTTCATCGGCGGTTATACCTTGATTTCAAAGCTCCTACCGTTGCTCTTGATCGCATATGCCGCTTTGACGCCCTACTTTGTGCCGCCATCGCTGGCGATGATGAGACAACTATCGCTCAGTCATTTTTACGGCATGGACTGGGAATTGGTCCTGCGCGGTCTCACCAACACGGCCATTTTGGTCACTGTGGTTCCGCTGGCGGTGCTGCTGCTCGGCTTCAGCATCTCCTGGCTGATCGTGCGCTCGCGCAGCCGGGTTCGTTACGCGCTCGAGTTCGGCGCGTTCCTGCCTCATGCGCTGCCGGAAGTGATCCTGGCCATCGGCGCATTGCTCCTCTCGTTGTTTGTTTTCGGGACGACTATTCCTCTCTACGGTTCGGTATGGCTCATAGCCATCGTTTATGTCGTCGCTCGGCTGGCCTTTGCCACCCGCGCCCTCAACGGCTCGCTGCTGCAAATCCACCGGGAACTCGAAGAGGCCGCTTTCGTGGCGGGGCTTTCCACCTTCCGAACGGCTTGGCGAGTTCTACTGCCGCTGATTCGTCCGACCCTGTTCTCGGTGTGGATCTGGTCCGCGCTGCTGGTATACCGGGAGTTAACCGTGGCAGTTTTTCTCGCCGTTCATGACAACATCACGCTACCCGCGGTCATCTGGAGCTACTGGTATAGCGGCAGTATCAACAAGGCCTCCGCCGTCACGTTGCTCATGACGCTGGTTCTTGCGCCCCTGATTCTCGCCGCCTGGTACTTTGGCCGGCGCAGTCAGATCTCCGCGCAGTGAGCAGGCTGCTGAATAAGCTTCATAGCTTCGTTGCGCTCGATTGCCTCGATTCGACGTCCTGCCGAGGAGGGAACGGCCGCGACGGCTCTCTCCTAATCGTCGATTCTTCGCACGCCTTTGTATTTTCGATCTTTTGAGCAGCCTTTAAGCGAAAGCACTGTCTCGATGGTTCATTTGACAATGCGGTCATTCTGAGAAACGGAGTGACGAAAAATCTGCTTTTGAACTTGTAAGCCAGTACATTACTTTCGGAGGAAATGGTCATGGACCTGAACAATTTACTTAAAATTATACAGACGCGCCGCAGCGTTCGCGTCTACAAAAAAGGCCAAGTGACCGATCAGCAGCTTGAATTGATTTTGGAAGCCGCTCGTTGGGCGCCTTCGGGGGCCAACACTCAGCCGTGGGAGTTCGTGGTGACTCGGGACCGTGAAAAAATGAAACGGATCCGGCAAATTTATGATACCGAGTGGCGGCAGAGAAAGCGGGAAGATCCGATTAACTACAAGGGTCTCAAGAAAGACTATGTCGGCGATGTCAGCGTCATCGTCCTGGTCTGCGGCGACGCCAGAACAAAGCAAGTCTATCTGACCACGCGGCAGACGGCCGACCGCGAGAAGCTTTTTCAGGCCAGCATCGCCAACGCCGTTCAGCAAATGATGCTTGCCGCGGCCAGTATGAATCTCGGTACGGTCTGGGTCTCAGTTAGGGAAGAAGTTGAACCAGAACTTAGAGAGTTGTTCAAAGTTCCTGCAAGCCTGCGGCTTCTCTGGGTCGTGCCCATCGGCCATGCTCGAAGCTGGCCGCCGGCCAAGCCACGGCGCAAGCTCTCCGCATTCACTCACATGGAAGTCTATGACTCTAAGAAACTAAGAAAAGAAGCGGATATACGAGCTTGGCCCAAGAATTAAGTTCAAGACGTCGAGATCTCATATTGCTGGTGGCGTAATTCTTCGCTCACCTTGATAATGATCTTGTGATTAATCTCACGTTCAAGCGCTTCGAGACTATTGCCCTTCTCATCGTAAAGAAAATTAGCGACGGCCGGATGAAGTCGCAGGACAATATTCTTGCCGTTTTCCAGGCTCATTTGCTGTTTCTTGATCGCCCGCAAGATGTCGTAGGCAATCGTAACGGATGACTTGATACGGCCTCGTCCATCGCAATGCGGACATGGGCTGAGCAGCTGGTTCTCTAGACTTTCTCGCGTTCTTTGACGCGTCATCTCGACCAAACCCAACTCGGAGATCTTGAGTATATTGGTTCGCGCCTTGTCTTTTTTTAACGCGTTCTTGAGCGCTTCATAGACCTTCTTCCGGTTGCCCTCTTTCTCCATGTCGATGAAGTCGATAATGATAATTCCGCCGACGTTTCTTAGCCTGAGTTGGCGCACCACTTCCGAAGTAGCTTCCATATTGGTCCGGACGATGGTCTCCTCTTGATCTCTTTTGCCGACAAAACGGCCGGTATTGACGTCGACTGCGGTGAGCGCTTCGGTGCGCTCGATAATGATGTAACCGCCGGAACGAAGCCAGACCCGCCGGTCCAGCGCTTTTTCGATCTTGTCTTCGACGGT
>JBBDNJ010000170.1:0-21401 GCA_040877705.1 Binatia bacterium
CTCTCAGTGAGAGTCACCCTATGGATCACGACAGCAATTCATCTGGACACACCAAGTATCACGGCTGACCCTATATGTTCTCCTTGGCAAGATTCGCAAGAATAGAAGGTCAGACCCGGCAAGTTACCCCGCGCCTTGCATGGCGTTAGAGATCCTTCTGTCATTGAACCTTAAACCGTTGAACTATTGAACGGCTGTGATCTCCATCGTGTGGAACCTTTGGAACCGGCTTGATTGTTCGTATGTCGTTGAACGTTTGGAACGATTGGAACGGACCACAGCATTGATATCACGAACACGGCTTCGCCGGTCACGACCGCTCATAAAATGCTTGGCATCTCCGGCCAGTTCTACTAATATCGACCGAGCGCCGAACTGGGATGTGGCAACTTCGATCCTGCCGATCCTAAAATTTAACGAGTAATTATGTCTAACAATCGCCCCGCTATTCCAACAGCAATCCGACGCGCAGTTCTCTTTGAGTCGCGCCATCACTGTGCCGTATGTTGTAACGGATTGCCGTTAGAGCAGGCACACATTATCCCTTGGAACAAGGTTCGAATACATGCCGTGGCGAATTTGATTGCCCTTTGCGCCAACTGCCACAGTCGAGCTGATAACGAAAAGTGGGGGGTTAAGACGCTAGGCCAATATAAAAAAGACCCCTGTATTCTTGCACGAAAACACAACGCGCCCGGCGGGACGAGTGCCCATTTGGTGCAACTGATTGAGATGTTGGTCGCTAAGCAGATGGAGGAGATGGCAGAACGGTCCGATGAGTTCGCCTCAATGGTAGCCGCCTATGCCAAAGCCCCTGGCCGGGTAAAAGTCAGGTCTGTTAGTTCAGCAAACAGTTGCGCGATAGTGGTCCAACTTCCTTCCGACGCTGCTTTCAGAGTAATACGCGGCTTCGAAATGAATGATCCTGTGTTGCGGATGTTCCTGGCCGACATCAATTTGCTATCGGTTCGTTCACTGCCCGAGTCTAGCAAATCCGCTACCCGGAGTGATGCAAGCACCTTGATTCAACAACAGCACCGGGATGACAAAACCATCTCAAATATAACCGACCTAACATTTCTAACCAACGCTCCAGGCCAGACCTTGCGCGAGCGCTTTGCTGTATTGCTCCGCAACGATACACGGTTTTTCGATTGTCTTGTGGGGTATTTCTTCATAAGTGGGTTTCATAAGCTTTATCCGAGTTTAGAGAATGTCGAAAAGGTCCGCATATTGGTTGGGTTGCAAACAGACCGCGCCGTCTACGACCTCCAGCAAGAGTCTAATGGACATGCAGGAGCGGGTCTAAAGTCCCATGCATCAGCGAAAGAGGAGGTTGCGACCGACGCGCTGCGCGAACTCGAAAAATCCGCAGACAGTGCGGAGATAGAGACGGGGGTTCTTAAGTTTGTTGAGTGGATTCGCTCTGGCAAGTTAGAGATCAAGGCATATCCGTCGGCAAATCTTCACGCGAAAGTTTACATTATGACTTTCAAGGAGGGCGACCGAGACGCTGGCCGAGTGATCACCGGTTCGAGTAATCTTACGCAATCGGGGCTTCAGGACAATTTAGAATTCAATGTAGAGCTGAAGACTCGCGCCGATTACGACTTTGCGATCGACAAATTTAACGAGCTCTGGGCTGTGGCGGTTGACCTTTCTAAGCCATACGAAGACACCGTGACTAACAGGTCACCCTACGCTCAGTTTACGCCATATGAGCTCTATCTAAAGTTTCTTTACGAATATTTTCGGAATGAGCTAAATCGGCCAGCAGAACTGGAGGACATCTACGTTCCACTTGGGTTTAAAAAGCTCAAATATCAGGAAGAGGCGGTTCTCAACGCGCGCAAGGTGCTGGACGAGTACGGAGGTGCGTTTCTTTCTGACGTCGTTGGACTCGGGAAGACGTACATGGCCGCGCTGTTAGCCCAGCAACTCGATGGTCGGCATCTCGTTATAGCTCCGCCTCATCTGCTGGACCGCGACAAGAGAGGCTCTTGGCCTAATGTTTTCGGTGATTTTCAAATTAGGCAAACCGAGTTCGAATCTATTGGCAAACTTGACGACCTATTAGAACGGGACATTTCGAAGTACACGAACGTCTTTATTGACGAGTCCCATCGTTTCCGGACCGAGACAACACAGAGCTATGAAATGCTTGCGCAGATTTGCCGAGGTAAGCGGGTGATTCTCGTTTCAGCTACTCCCTTGAACAATAGTCCACGAGATATCCTCAGCCAGGTTAAGCTCTTCCAGAACGGCAAAAACAGTACGATTCCCAATCTCAAAAATCTTGACGCATTCTTTTCTGGTCTTGAAAGAAGGTTGAGAGGCATCGACAGACAAAGAGATCGTGAGTTGTATTTCCAGATCGTCCAATCAAACGCTCAAGAAACCCGAGAGAAGGTTCTTAAGTATCTCATGATCAGGCGAACCCGAACCGAGGTCGAGAAATACTACGGCGAGGATATGAAGCAACAGGGTCTTAAATTCCCTGAGGTCCAAGATCCTGAGCCCCTGTTCTATAAGTTCAGTAAGCAGGAAAACGAAATATTCGACGAGACGCTCCGCTTGCTGATTTTGGAATTCAAATACGCCCGCTACAGCCCACTTACGTATTTTGAAGGTAAAGGGTTTGAGCAGGAGCGCCAGAGTCAGCGCAATCTAGCAAAATTCATGAAGATACTTATGGTCAAACGTCTCGAAAGCAGCTTCCACGCATTTCGACTCACACTCGGCCGCTTTATCACATCTTATACGCGAGTGATCGACGAGTTTCGCAAGGGAAATGTTTATATCAGCAAGAAACATATCAATAAAATCTTTGAAGCATTGGAAGATGACGACGAGCAAGCGATCGAACGATTACTGGAGGAGGACAAAGCCGAACGGCTGAATGCAAAGGACTTTTCACCTGCCTTTGTCCGCGACCTCAATGGCGATTTGGCTATTCTTCGCAAAGTCCACGAATTCTGGGCAAAGGTCCGGCGCGATCCAAAATGGGAGGCCTTTCGTGAAGTCCTTACGTCGCAGTCGAAGTTAAAGAAGGCCAAGTTAATCATTTTCACCGAGTCGCAGGAGACAGCCTCGTATCTTGCCGACCGAATCGCCAGAGAAGTCGATCCCAAAGTAATTCTTTTCATGGGTCAGTCAGGGGAAGAGTCCCACAAAGCAGTGATTGCGAATTTCGACGCGAACGCCTTCCAGCCGCGTGACGACTATCGCATAGTCGTTAGTACCGAAGTCCTGTCCGAAGGCGTGAATCTCCATCGTTCGAATACTGTCGTTAATTACGATATCCCATGGAATCCGACCCGGCTGATCCAGCGCGTTGGGCGCGTGAATCGCGTGGATACGAAGTTCGACACGATACATACGTATAACTTTTTTCCTACTGAAGAGAGCAATGACGTTATTAAGCTGAAAGAAGCTGCTGAAGCGAAGATTCATGGCTTTATTGAAATGCTCGGTGCGGATGCACGTTTACTGACTGAAGGTGAAGAAATAAAATCGCATGATCTCTTTTCTAAGTTGACTTCTAAAAAGACGATCACGGGCGAGGACGAGCAGGAAGAAAGCGAGTTGGAGTATCTCACCGAAATTCGGGCAATTCGCGACAGTAACCTTGAGCTTTTCGCGCGCATCAAGCGTCTCCCGAAGAAGGCCCGTTCCACGCGACAACTCCCGGCTGCACCCGACACGTTAGTGAAAGACTTTCCCAGGTTGATAACCTACTTTCGCCAGGGGCGACTCGATAAATTCTACTTGGCGCAGCAGGCCATAAGCGACTCAACCGAGCTGGATTTTCTGACCGCTGTTAAGATTCTCAAGCCTGGTGACAAATCAGAGAAACGCCAGACAATCTCCCAGGATTTTTATCCTCTGCTTGACAGAAGCAAGCGCGCTTTCGAAGCAGACACGAGCCCTGAAAACTACGACGCTATACCCACACATAAAGGTGCCACTAACGATGCCTATATCTTGAAGAGGCTCAAAGCCAAAGAAATCCGTCGCTACGACGGTTTTACCGAGGAAGATGAGATCTACATCAAACAGGTAATCCAGCTCTTGACTGACGGTGCCCTTCCGAGGCCCACGACAAAAACAGTCGCCGATGCGTTGAAAAAGGAGATTGACCCCCTGAGGGTGCTAGGAATTCTCAAGCGCGATATTCCCACGGAGTTCTTCCAGCCGACCCGCGCGCAACGGACGTTTCAAGCTCTCAGCCCCCGTGAGGTTATTCTTTCATCTTACCTCGTGGAGACAAAATGAACCGGAATCAAGCCGCCACGCTTATCCAGCAAACCTTCACCCGCGCGTTTGATAAAAGCCAATATCTTGAATTCAGCCGTAATCTGCTTAATCGGATCGACGAAGAGAAAGCGTCCGTATGGAACAGCCAGTACGTTAAAGACGCTTTCAGGGAACACGTTCAGCGATATGAACGACTTGGTACTTACACAAGTCCCGATAACGACAAATTGGACGTCTTGGTCGTTCACCTCACGCGAGACTCGAAACTTCAACGTGCGCGCACCGCGATCCGTAACTTCGTGGCGGACCATCTCAAGACTCGCGACGAAAAGGAGGCCGCCCTTGTAGCTTTCGTTTCGCCATCGGAAGCAACGTGGCGCTACTCCTACGTGAAGATGGAATACGCGACCGTCGAAAAAGATTCCGGCAAAGTTGGCGTAGAAACACGCCTGACTCCAGCCCGGCGATTTTCCTATATTGTCGGCGAGGGCGAAAGCTGCCACACCGCACAGACACGTTTCCTCGACCTGCTCCAAGATACCGAATCATACCCACCGTTAGCCCGCATTGAAGAAGCGTTTAGTGTTGAGGCCGTAACCAAAGAGTTTTTTATAAAGTATGCCGAGTTATTTACGGAAATAGAGAAGGCGCTTCGAAAACTGGTCAGCAACGCCAAGACCATCAGAGACGAATTCAAAGCGAAGGGCGTCAACACGGTGGACTTCGCCAAGAAGGTCATGGGACAGATTGTGTTTCTCTATTTCCTTCAGAAAAAGGGCTGGCTCGGTGTGCCCAAAGGTCAGGACTGGGGGAATGGCCCGCACGATTTCTTACGGCGACTGGTCAAAGGCGATTACGGCAAATACGAGAACTTCTTCAATGACATTCTTGAATCTCTCTTTTACGATACCCTAGCCACTGACCGCGGCCACGAGGCATGGTGCAACCGCTTCAAGTGTCGCATACCGTTTCTAAACGGCGGCTTGTTTGAACCGCTGGACAACTACGATTGGCGCAAAGCCGATATAATCTTGCCCAACGAGCTGTTTACCAATAACCAATACGTAGACGTAGGCGTCATCGGCACCGGTGTGTTTGACGTGTTCGACCGCTACAACTTCACCGTGAACGAGGCCGAACCCTTGGAAAAGGAAGTCGCCATCGACCCTGAAATGCTCGGCAAAGTCTTTGAAAATTTAATCGAGGAAAACCGACGCAAGGGTTTGGGCGCTTACTACACCCCGCGGGAAATTGTTCACTACATGTGCCAGGAAAGCCTTATTAACTATCTCGACACTGCGCTCAACAGCGAGAAGGACACTGTCCCGCGACCGGACATCGAAACATTTATCCACCTCGGCGAGCAAATTTCCCATTATGAGGCAGTCGAGACCAAATATCGCATAAAGATGCCGAAGACCATTGAGCAATATGCCCGACTGATTGATGAAAAACTTACAGAGATTAGAATCTGCGATCCCGCTATCGGGTCGGGAGCGTTCCCTGTTGGAATGATGCAGGAAATTGTTCGCTCTCGCTGTGCGCTGACCCCGTACTTCAATGATATCCATGAGCGCGCGCCGTACTACTTCAAGCGTCACGCCATCCAGGATTGCCTCTACGGTGTCGACATAGACGCGGGCGCAGTCGAAATCGCAAAACTCCGCCTCTGGCTCTCCCTTGTAGTGGACGAGGAGGAAGTGAAACAGATAAAACCACTGCCCAATCTCGATTACAAGATCGTAACCGGAAATTCACTTCTTGGAGTGGAGAAGACTCTTTTTAATGAAAAACTCTTTAAGCAATTAGAGCGCCTTAAGCCGCTTTTCTTTGATGAGTCGGTGACACTCAAGAAGCTATCGCTGAAGCGTGAGATCGACGATTTGATTCACAAACTGACTAACGGGAAGGCCACCTTTGATTTCGAAATCTACTTTTCCGAAGTGTTCCACTATAAAGGCGGGTTTGATGTTGCCATTGCAAATCCTCCTTATGTAAGCGCGATTCAATTCGCGAATGAGCATTCTGAATCTGAGCGAAAGGCTCTCAACAAGCGGTTTAAGTCTGCGAAAGGAACGTATGATATCTACGTACTGTTTATCGAGCTTGGCATTCGTTTGTTGAAACCGCGAGGCGTTCTGACTTTTATTAACCCCAACAAGTATTTGGCGGCTAAGTACGCAGTGGCTCTGCGCGAACACATCTTGGCTGAAGCGTCTTTGGTCAAACTTTTGGACATATCTGGAATCTCCGTCTTCGCACAAGTGGCCGTCTATCCGGTTGTGAGCGTTATGCTCAAGAATCCATGCAAAAATCCAGAAGTTGTTTTAGTCTTGCCGGTCTTACGTCAAACAGACGCCTTCGACGTCCGAAATTTTGTTCAATCTTCTGTTTCCGCTAAGGTTCTGCAAAGTCTGCCCGAAAACATCTGGGGCTTCCTTCTCTCCACTAACATTGAGTTGCTTCTAAAACTGATTCAGGGCACTTCGATGCTTAGAGATGCAGCGAGTATAAATGCTTCGTCGACTGCGGCTGAATCCGACAACTACGGTGCGTACATTCAAAATAAACCAACCACAGACGCCCTAAAGCTCGTAAACACAGGTACGATTGAGCAATTTGTTTGTTTATGGGGCATTGAAGAACTTACTCATGCAGGAAATAGATATCTTACTCCGTATTTACCTCTGAACCGAGCCTCGGTCAGTGACCGTCGCGAAAACATTTACAAGGCTCCAAAGCTTATATTCGCAAAGATGGCTAAGAGTTGTGAAGCGTTTCTGGACCGGGAAGGTGAATACGCCTCTCTCAATACAAATTGTCTTTATGCAGTTAAGCAGAAACCCTCACTAGAATTCATGGCAGGCTACTGCAACTCAAGATTGTTCATGTTTTTTTACGATCAGTTTTTCGGTGCTCTTAGAATGTCTGGTGGCTACTACCAGTTCCAAGCCCCTCAGCTGCGGGTGATTCCATTCAAAAAGCCGTCCGACACAATCGATACGGCGGTTTCGGATGCCGTTAAACGCATATGCAATTCAAAGAAATGCGACCCTCGTGGCGATACGACACGATTTGAGCAGGAGATTGATCGCCTCGTTTACAAACTCTACGAATTAACTCCCGGAGAGATTGCAGTCGTGGAAGAGAAGGAATGACAGGGAAGTCGTGACTGCGTTACCTATTTGTTGAAACGTGTGCATAGTTAAACGAGCTTTTTCTATTAAGGGAGCGGATAGACGGGCTTGCCGTTGTCTCCATCAAAAGGAAAGAATCATGCCTAGACTTCACCAGTACCGGAACCGACTGGCGTACTACGTCCTGACTTCAATCAAAGGGGCGGTGGTTACTTTCCAACTGACAACAGATGGCGAACGCAAGCTGCTGGCTGCTGCCATTGCGCCAGGTAGCCAGTTCCCGCGCGCGTTACTTCTTGACCTTTATCGCACAGGCGACGCCTTCACCGGGGGAGGTGGAGTGGGTGAACCACTACCTGAATCACTGAATCAACTTGAACTGGACTTCGCGCAAGACCCAGATTCGGAAACAGCATTTCCATCCTGCGACGACTGCGCAAGTGTGGATGATGTTCACCTGTCGATCCTCCGCGAGCAAGGAGCCCTCGCAGCCAAACTTCAGTGCCTCCATTGTCGTGATGTGACGTCGCATACTCTCGACACTTGTATCCCGCTTCGCATCGTGACGTTAACGCTTTTCGGATGCCTCTTCGAGATTAAGTCAGTGGCAAAGAAATACGAGCGCGTCGATCGCTTCGAAAATTTGCTTCATACCGAGTTCGAATCGAAATGGGAAGAACTCCGCAGACGCCGGGGCGCATCTCAAACATCGCTTTTTCAAAGCGGTTTAAGTAATGAACTTAATTTCGCTCCGACCAAAAAGTGACAGTCAACTGTTCGCAAAAAACATCAAATGAGTAACGTCGTTATCAGTCGCAGCTCTCGGTTCAATGAAGCATTGAACCGACTTCGCGTGTCTGGAGGTGTTGCAGGAGATGCCGCGAAAGATGTCTCTCGAATAATAGGAAATATAACCACCATGCCGCCCGGTAAGTCGGCACAGTACGGGCGCCTCACAAGAAATGGTGAGCCCAGAATTAAAAACTGTTTCAAGTACGATCTAACCGGGGGACACCGCCTCGTGACTGTACAAATTCGGGATACTGCTTTCCTGCTTTTTGTGGGTACCCATGCAGAAGCCGACCGATGGTTGGAAAACAATCATGGTCTAGAACCGGTTATAAACAAAGATGGGAAAATTACGATTATTGAAGGCAAGGACTTTGTTCCCAGGGCTCCACTGCCGACGCCACCGGACAAGGTTCTTCCGGAAACGTTTCTTCTTTCATACCTGACTTCAGAAGAACTGGAATTTTTGAAAATAGTTCCTTCCATACCTCCGTTAAGTCACTTTAGTTCAGACGACGAAATCCTTGCGGTAGTTGAGGCTAATCCGAAAGATACCGCGAACGTGCTACTGGACGTTTTGATTCATCTGCGAGACGATAGAAAAGAATCAGCCAAAGGGGTCCTAGATCTTGCCATGGGACGGGCCACGCCACTTGAAAGTTTTCAAGGTGAGATTGCTAACGAAATCAAAAAGAACGTCAATAGAGACAATCTAATCAATCTACGCGATCTGTCTGAGACCGAGTACAATCAAATCCTGAAAGGGTCTCTTTCCGATTGGATGCTCTATTTGCATCCAGATCAATGGACCGTTGCTTTCGACGACTATGAGGGACCCGTAAGGCTTCAAGGTGTTGCTGGTTCTGGAAAAACATCGGTTCTGCTACATCGAGCTAAACATCTTGCCGAGAAACATCGGAAAAATGAGTGCCTGGCTTGCATAGGTGAATAGGCTTGCCTCCCGAATCGGCGATGATAGGTCCAGCCTCAATGGCACTGCCTGTCCACATCGAATATTACTGTAAGCGGCAGGTGAGCGGGTATGCAAACTACCAAAAGCGAAGCATAAAAAAAGGCCGGCAAAATGCCGGCCTTTTTTGTTGAAATATCTAATCTGAACTTAATGCCGCAAGCTGCAAAACTCCTCGTAATCGATGAGCTCGTGAATGGTCGGCTTATCGCCGCACATCGGGCAGTTGGGATCGCGACGCAGCTTCAGCGTATTGATTTCCATCGTCAAGGTATTGAAGCAAACCAGCCGTCCCGTCAGGGTGTCACCCTTGCCGAGGATGATCTTGATCGCCTCCAAGGCTTCGATGACGCCGATCAAACCCGGTAGAACGCCCAATACGCCGGCTTCGGCGCAACTCGGCGCCATTTCAGCCGGAGGCGGTTCCGGATATAAGCAACGATAGCAAGGGCCTTTACCGGGATAGAAAACCGTCGCCTGGCCCTCGAATTGGAAGATGCTGCCGTGGACATTCGGTTTGCCGGCTAAAACGCAAGCGTCATTGACTAAATAACGGGTCGGAAAATTATCGCAACCATCGACCACGAGATCATAATCCTTCAGGATCTCCATGATGTTATCGGACGTAAGCTTGGCGTGATACGGGATCACCTTCACATCGGGATTGAGAGCTTCGAGAGTCTTCTTCGCCGATTCGACTTTAGGCGTTCCAACGCGGTCGTTGGCGTGCAGTATCTGGCGCTGCAAATTGGAAATATCGACGACATCGTTGTCGATGATGCCGATCGTTCCAACCCCTGCCGCAGCCAAATAGTAGGCCGATGGCGAGCCCAGACCGCCGGCACCGATCATAAGCACTTTAGCTTGCAGCAACTTCGCTTGTCCCTCCTCACCAACCTCGGGCAACAAAAAATGCCGGCTGTAGCGAATCAGTTGCTCCGGCGTGTATTGAAAATCTTGCACCCATTTATAGCCGGCGTTTTTCCAAGCCGCATACCCTCCGGACATGGAGGTGACATTTTGATAGCCCATATCCTTCAAGATTTTGCCAGCCAACAGCGACCGAGTCCCGCCGGCGCAGTAAGTAATGATCGGCGTGTCCTTCTCAGGCACTACCGTGTCAACTTTTATCTCAAGAAAGCCACGCGGCAAGGAACGCGCTCCGTCGAGATGCCCCTCGCGCCATTCATCCTTTTCTCTAACATCAAGTAGAACGTGCGATTTCCCGTTATTGGTCAGAAGATCGTTCACCTGCTGCGCGGTCACCTCCGGGATGTCCTTGCGTGCTTCGGCCATAAGATCCTGAAAAGTCTTGGCCATGATTCCTCCGTAATAAAACTATTTGGTTCTTGGACCTTGTAGGTCCAAGTTAAGCCCCGCCTAAAACAATGTCAAGGAATACAAAAATCACGGTGTGCCATTCAATGCAAGGCGTACTATGAGCATAACTATTTTTTCGCGTAATTTCTTGGCATTCTGCCGCCGGGGGCAAGCTTATGGTTGGCTAGACTCCTATCGTGTTTTTGGATCGAGTAAATCTCTCAGCGCATTTCCCAGCGTGTTAAACGCCAGAATGGTCAGGACAATAGCCGCCGCCGGAAAAAAAATAACATGCGGGTATGCGCGCATAGCGCGCCAGCCATCCTGCGCCAAGGTTCCCCAGCTGGTGCCCCAATTGCTGTATGGATCGTTAATGCCAAGACCGATGAAGCTGAGGGTGGATTCGGCTAGAATCGCGGCCGGAATACTGAACGTCAGGGTCACCAGGATCGGCGCGAGAATATTCGGTAGGATATGACGCAACAGAATTCTGCGCCAAGACGCGCCCAGGGCCCGGGCGCCTTCAACGTAGACAAATTCCTTGGCTTGCAAAACCTGTCCGCGGCTGATGCGGGCAAAGCGGACCCAAGAGACCAAACCCAGCGCAAGCAATAGCCCGCCAACGCTTTTGCCGAACAACAGCGACAACAAGATGAAGATCAGCATATCCGGCAGCCCGTAAAAAATATCGACGATTCGCATCATCAGGTTGTCTATATTGCCGCCCTTGAATCCCGACACCAGGCCATAGACAGTGCCGATGATCAGGGCGATGAACGCCGTTCCCATCCCAACGGTCAAGGACACCCTTGCGCCGAACAAGACCCGGGTGAGGAGGTCGCGCCCGAGTGCGTCGGTGCCCATCCAATGATTCCATGACGGGGTTTCCAATAAATTGCGTTCCCGAAGTCCGCCGGAATCGTACGGCGAGATCCATGGCGCGGCAAAACCAGTGACCAAGGCGATCAGAATAAAGACACCGCTAGCGGTCGCCAAAACATCGAAGACGGGCGCCGTCCGACGCTGAATACCGGGTGTTTTCATGGACGCATCATTCGGTGCGTATTCGCGGATCGATGAGGCCATAAAAAAGGTCGACGATAAAATTGGCGCAAACCAAAAGAGCTGTATAGATAAGAGTCACCCCCATGATCAACGGATAGTCCCGATCGGTAACCGCGGTGATGAAGAAACGGCCCATGCCGGGAATCGCGAACACGTACTCGACTACGAAAGATCCGGCTAGAAGAGAAGCGGTCAGGGGTCCCATGACCGTCAGCACCGGAATCAATGAATGACTCAAGGCGTGTTTGACCAGCACAAGGCTTTCTTTGATTCCTTTAGCCCGGGCCGTGCGGATAAAGTCTTCCCGCAGCGCTTCGATCAAGGAAGAGCGCAGCAGCGCCGAGAGATATGCCGCCGGCGCGGCGCCCAAAGTGATGGTGGGAAGAAACGCGCTACTGAACGTATCCCAACGCCCGGCTTGAAACCAGCCAAGCTGGAGAGCGAAGGCCCAAATCAAAACTGCGCCAAGAATGAAATGGGGCATCGATATGCCGAACGAGGCCCACATCATCAAGCACCGGTCGATCCAAGAGCCTCGATAATAGGCGGCAAACAAACCAGCGGGTAGAGAAACGAGCACGGCAAAGGCAATGGCCAGGACGCCTAGCAGCGCAGAGGTCGGCAGCGTGTCGCGGACAATCTCATTGACGCCGCGATCCACATACTTGTAGGACGGCCCCAGGTCCCCTTGCAGGATACCCGTCACATAACGGAGGTATTGTTTAGGCAGAGACTCATCGAGATGGTATTTGGCTTCGAGATTAGCAACGACTTCCGGAGGGAGTTTACGCTCCCGGTCAAATGGCCCGCCGGGAGTTACGTGCAAAAGGACGAATGTCAGTGTGGCCACCGCCCAAAGAACGAGCGCGCCATGGAAAATACGTTTCAGCAGAAACCGCGCCATTGATCGTTCATGTTTGCGCTCGCCGGAGCGCCGCGCAATGTGTCGACATCGTCTGAATCGATCACAAGATTGTCAAATTTTGCTAGACATTCTGGCCCGAGGAATATTCCTCCAACTTTTTCTCAAGCCAACGGGTGTTCACATTGCCGATTCGATAATCGGCATCGTCGATGACGGCTTGCAGGAACGGAATTCCGGTGTCTATGCCTGCGACTCGAAACGCCGACAGCGCCTGTCTAGTCTTATGTGCCGCTTCAGCCCGATCCATACCATGAACAATAAGCTTGGCCAGCAACGAATCATAATACGGCGGCACGAAATAACCGGAATAGCAGTGACTATCGACGCGCACGCCGTCTCCACTCGGCGCCTGCCATTCGGTAATCCGGCCGGGGCAGGGACGAAAAGCGTGTTGAGGCGACTCGGCGTTGATCCGGCACTCGATGGCATGGCCGTTGGACTGAACATCTGATTGCTTGAATGGCAGCGGTTGGCCGCCGGCGATCAAAAGTTGTTGGGCGACGAGATCTATCCCGGTGATCATCTCGGTGACCGGATGTTCCACTTGAATGCGCGTATTCATCTCGAGAAAAAAGAATTCCTCGCTGTCGTTGTCGTAGATGAATTCGATGGTGCCGGCATTTCGATAACCTATACTCCGCGCCAGCGTCGCCGCGGCACTGCAAATCCTTGCCCGGACTTCCGCCGTCAAGGCATACGCGGGCGCTTCTTCGATTATTTTTTGATGACGGCGCTGTAGCGAGCAGTCACGCTCGCCAAGATGGATCACGTTACCGAAATGATCGCCTAAAATCTGGACCTCGATGTGCCGCGCGTTGCCGACGTAGCGTTCCATGTAAAGTGTGTCGTTGCCGAATGCCGCCCGCGCCTCCGCTGCGGCCGTTCTAAAAGTTGTTTCGATTTCGGCGGGGTTCGAAACCAGTTTGATACCGCGTCCGCCGCCACCGGCGGACGCTTTGAGTAATATCGGATAGCCGACTTTTTCCGCCAGAAGGGCCGCCTCATGCGGAGTTTTGGCGTGATCCGATCCCGGCACGGTCGGCACGCCTGAGGAGGCAGCGATTTGTCTCGCTTGAAGCTTGTCGCCCATCTGGGTGATGTTCTCGGCGCTCGGCCCGACAAAGGTGATTTTATTGTCAGCGCAAGCTTGGGCAAGCTCGGCCCGCTCGGAAAGAAAACCATATCCCGGATGAAGCGCGTCGCATCCGCCGGCCTGTGCGGCCGCCACCAAGGTTGCGGTTTTCAAATAGCTGTCGCTCGATCTGGGCGGTCCAATACAGATCGAGCGATTGGCCATCTTGGCGGCCAGGCTTTCGCGATCCGCTTCGGAAACGGCGGCGACGGTTTCGATTCCTAGAGACTGGCAGGCTTTAATGACCCGGACGGCGATTTCACCGCGGTTGGCAACGAAGACTCGGCTGACGCTCATGGTTTTACGAGAAAGAGAGTCTGGCCGTATTCGACAAACTGACCGTTTTGAGCGACGACCTCGACGACGGTTCCCTTAACCCCGGCGCGAACGCTGTTGAAAACTTTCATGACTTCGATCAAACCGACGGTGGTGTCTTCAGTGATGGTGGCGCCTACCTGGGTGAAGGGCGCCGCACCGGGTTCCGGGGCGACATAAAATGTGCCGAGAATCGGCGCGGTAATCGACGCCAGGCCTTCAGCCGCCGCTCGCGCTTGGGCATTGGACGATTGCGTCTGTACCGCCGGCGCGGGCGCGACCCGCGCCGCTGTTGGGGTCGCCGCCGGACCGGCCGTTACGGTTTGCGGCGCCGAGTTCATCGGAATCGGATCGCCCTTGCTGACAGTGATTTTCAGTTCGCCGACTTCAAGTTGAAAGTAGTCGAACTTGGATTCGTCGATCAATTTCAATATATGCAGCACATCATCTTCGCTGAGTTCCATATCCTCGGCCTTTCTCGCTGGTGTTTGGTTGCACTACGGAAGGATTCCGGACGCGCTGGATTCTAATGGCACCTAACATGAATGTACGCCGCATAGCAAATAGCGGGACGTGCTATTGTGCCGATGATGTTTCGACCGAACGGACGTGGCGCAAATCCATGCGAGCCATGGAATTGAACTCGAGCCCGGTAAAGCGGGGATTGAGCACAGTGCTTTCGCTGGTCCAAAAGAGAGGAACAATCGGCAGGTCCGTTTCACAAAGAATCTTTTGCGCCTCATCGTAGTGTTTGGCGCGCTTCTTGGGATCGAGCTCTCGGGCGGCCAGCTCGATTAATTGATCATAACGTGGATTTTTCCAACGAGTGCTATTGTTACCGCTATTGGCAGTGAAAAGTTTCATGAAGTTGTCGGGATCCGGATAGTCCGCGCCCCAGCCTAAGCGGAAAACATGGGGCGGATCGTTTTGCAGTTTCTTTAAATAAACTTTCCATTCTTGATTTTCGAGCGCGACGACGACTCCCAAGTTTCGTTCCCACATGCCCTGAACGGCTTCGGCGACGAGCTTATGAACCTCGTCGGTATTATAGGCCAAAACGACGCGCGGAAAACCTTTGCCGTCGGGGTAGCCGGCCTCGCGCAGGAGACGCCTGGCTTCGGGTGGATTGAAGGGAACACCGATCTTGGAATTGTGCGCCAGCATTCCAGGAGGGATCCATGAGGAAGCCGGTTTTTCGCCGCCCTGCAGAATCTTCGGAAAAGTACCGCGATCGATGGCCATGGCGAACGCTTTCCTGACCCGTGGATCGTTGAAAGGTTTCCGATCCGTCATGAATCCATAATAGTAGCCGCGCAGTTGAGGCACGTTGTGGAAACCCCGTTGTTTGGCCAGCCGCCTTTTTTCCAGTGTCGGGATGCTTTGATTGTCGATGAAGTCCAATTGACCCTGTTCGTACATCGCCACGGCGGTGGTCTTCTCGTTCACCATGAACATAGAGATTTTCTCCATCGCCGGCTTGCCGAGAAAGTAATTCGGATTGGCGCGCAATTGAATTTCGTTCTCATGTTTCCACTGGGTCAACAGAAAGGGACCGTTCGTGACAATGTGTTCGGGATCGGTCCAGCGCGACTCGAATTTTTCGATGATATCTTGCCTTTGCGGGAAGGTTACTTCGAAGGTGGTGAGCGACAGAAAATACGACGCGGGATGGCGCAACCTCACTTCAAGGGTAACGTCGTCGAGCGCTTTTACGCCTACTTCACTCGCGTCCAAAATTGTGCTCTCGTGATACTCCTGCGCGTTGACGAGATCGAAAAGAATGTAAGCGTATTCCGACGCGGTTTTCGGATCGAGCAGTCTTTTCCAGGAATATTCGAAATCTTGAGCGCGCACCTTTTTGCCGTCACTCCACAAAACGTCGTCACGCAAATGAAAGACTATCCTTCTGCCACTGTCGGCGATCTCCCACGACTTGGCGATGACAGGAGTGGGCTTCAGGTCTTCGTTAAATTCTGTCAGGCCGACCATCAGGTTGGCGATGACATTGAAAGAGACGTGATCGGTGGCCAATGACCAGTCCAAGCTGGGCGGTTCGGTGCCGAGATTGACGCGAAAATGGTTATCGGAAGCTCCTGGGTTCGACTCCGGCGATGCCTTACAGGACACGCACAACAGCAGCAGCGCCAGTATCAACGCGCCGTAAAGATGGCGTGATTTTTTAATCGTCGGCAGCAAAGGATGACTTGCTAATGAAAGATTCAACTATTAGTATCCGAAGCCGAAGAGATCTTCAAGGAAAGATGGGAGAAGCTATGGATGGTAAAGACCTTTTGCAAAAGCACATCGTCGTCGAAGGACACCGCGACGTTTATGAGCAGCTGTACAGAACGTCGGTGGGCGAATCCACGCCCATACGCGATGCGATCGCGCCTCGATTGGTTCGCGACGGCATCAATCTTTCGGTCTATGCCATCAGCGGCGATTCTTATTCCCATTCGCAAAATACCGGGCGCTATCTGGAAACGGCCCTGGAAAATATTGACCAGTTCCTGCAAGAAGCGCCGAAGTCCGAGGGCATGATCTCGATGGTCAAAACCCGCGGCGATCTGCCTGACCAAATCGAACCCGGCACGATCAAGTTTTTACTTCACTTCGAAGGCTGCATGCCTTTGCGCGGCAGTATCCAAAATCTCAGAAACTTCTACCGCCTCGGGCTCCGTTCGCTTCAGCCGGTTTGGAATTTTCGTAACGAGCTCGGCGATGGTGTTTGGGAGCACCGAACCGGCGGCGGGCTGACGAATTTTGGTGTCGAGGTGATTAAAGAGGCAAACCGGTTAGGCATCATTGTCGATCTGTCGCACATGAACCGTGAAGGGTTTTTTCAAACGCTCGATGTCGCCACCGCGCCGGTGATCGTCAGTCACGCCAATGCCTGCGGCATGCTCGATAGCGTGAGAAACCTCGCCGATGACCAGATCAAAGCGATTGCCGATCAAGGCGGCCTCGTCGGCATCTTGGCTTTGCCTGAACGCGTCGGCGAAGGCGAGGTTGGCATCGAAGACATGCTGAAGCACATGGACTATATGATCAATCTGGTCGGCGTCGAGCATCTGGCTCTGGGTATGGATTTTGTCAAATATGACGGGCCACGAACGCTTAAAGACCGCCACCACCCTTTGCACAAAGATCCATTGATCAAGGGATTCGAGGAGATCGAAGACCTGCCCAACTTGATCGACGGCCTGCAGCAACACGGTTATCACGAAAAAGACATCGCTCTCATTCTCGGCGGCAACTATCTGCGCGTCTTGAAAAACATTTTGCCTGAGCAGTCGGTGATCTAAAAAATGGTTATACGGCTATGGCGGTAGGTAGCAAAGCGCCTCGTATCGACGGGATCGAGAAGGTCACGGGCCAGGCGAAGTTCACCGGCGATCTGAACCTTTCGGATTTGTTGGAAGCAAAAGTTCTACGCAGCCCGCTTCCTCATGCGATAGTCGAATCCATAGATATTCAAAAGGCCGCGGCTCTTCCGGGAGTGGTTGCGGTCCTTACCCGCGACGACATCAAAGACATCGATCCGTTCTATGGCAATTGCCTGCGCGACCGGGCGCTGGTTGCCCTGGACAAGGTGCGCTTTGTCGGCGAGCCTGTGGCGGTGGTCGCAGCGGAAAATGTTTTAATTGCCGAGGAAGCGTTGTCGTTGATCGATGTTCACTACGACGAACTACCGTGTCTCTCGACGGTTGACGACGCGCTTGCGCCGGGGGCGCCGCTGCTGCACGAAACGACTGCCGGAGCCGGAGAGTTTCACGATATTGCCGCCTCGGGCACCGCGATGAAGGCCAACGTCTGCCACTATGAGCGATACGCCAAAGGCGATGTCGCCCGCGGCCTGGCCGAAGCGGACGAGATCATCGAAGAGACTTTCGAGTTCCCGATGATTTACCACTATGCCATGGAACCGCACACCTCCGTGGCGCGTTTCAGCGATGAAGGCATTACCCTTTGGACCTCCTCCGCCCATCCGTTCTTGGTCCGATCCGAACTGGCGCATATGTTTGGTCTGCCGCACGCCAAGGTCGAAGTGATCGTGCCATACGTCGGCGGCGCATACGGCAGTAAATCGTATTTCAAGATCGAGCCCTTGATAGTTGCCATGGCGCGCAAAACCGGCGGGCGACCTGTGCGTCTGGCGCAAAGCGTGCCCGAGTCGATGCTGACGACGAGGCGCCATTCGGCGCGGGTGCGAATAAAGACCGGCTTCGCGCGCAATGGCACACTCATGGCCCGTGAAGCGGAAGTCGTGATGGACACCGGCGCCTACGCCGATAACGGCCCGCGGGTTGCCAGGCGCGCCATCAGCCGCATGATCGGGCCGTACAAGCTGGCCCATTGCAAAGTCGATGTTACCGCCGTCTATACCAACACCGTGCCCGCTGGCTCCATGCGATCCATCGGCGGACCGCAAACCATCTGGGCGTTGGAGTCGCACATGGACGCCATCGCGCACAGACTCGGCTTCGATCCGTTGGAATTTCGTTTGCGCAATCTGCTACAGCGCGGTGAGGAATTGAAAAGCGGCGCGACAACCATCGATGCGGATCTTCGGCAAGGCACGAAAGTCGCCGCCGGTGCCGTTAACTGGGGTACCTCGTCCCGCCGCCTGGGCAAAGGCGACGGTGTCGCCGTCGGTGTATCGGACTCCGAAGCGATGCCGGTATCGGTGGCATTGGTGCGGCTTCTCGCCGACGGCAGCATCATTTTAATAGCCGGCACCACCGAAGTGGGGCAGGGGGCGCGGACAATCTTAAGTCAACTCGTCGCTCAGGAACTCGATTTGCCTTTGGAGCGCGTCACCATGCGTGGTACCGACACTCTGGCGACGCCGTTTGATCGCTCGACGGGAGCCAGCCGTTCGACCACCGTCATGGGCAACACGGTCAGAGCGGCCGCCCTCGATTTGCGCACACAGTTGATTGCCGCGGCTGCCGAAGCGCTCAACACCAACGTGAACGCAATCACGCTGCGCAACGGCACGGCCGGAGCGGGCGATCGCACCATGAGCTACGCCGATGTGGTGCGAGCCTACTTCGGCATGCCGGGCGGAGAGCTCATCGGTCGCGGTTACATGAGGCCGGGAGAGGGTGTCGGCTCCAAATTTCCACTATTTTGGGAAACCGGCATGGGAGCAGCCGCGATTGCCGTGGATAGGGAAACCGGTGAGATTAAAATGGAGCGTTACATCACGGTGGCCGATGTCGGCAAAGCAATCAATCCTGTCCAGGCAGAAGGCCAGGATGAAGGAGCGGCGGTGCAGGGACTGGGTCATACATTATTTGAGTCTTTGCTTTATGAAAACGGCCAACCGCTCAATGCCAATCTGGTCGACTACCGTGTGCCGCGGTTTACCGATATTCCGGACCATTTCGATTCGGCTTTGATTGAAAACGAGGATGGGCCGGGTCCTTATGGCGCCAAGGGCATGGGCGAGTCGGGAATAGTGTCCATCGCGCCGGCGGTCGGCAATGCGATTTTCCGCGCGACAGGGGTACGATTGCGAACCTTGCCGTTGACACCCGAGAGAGTCTGGCGCGCGCTCAAGAATGCCGAGTTGGCATTGTAATCTACCAAGGATAACCAGTACCGATGGAAAAAAATCCGGCATTTGAAAAGGTCATCGAAACTATCGAGCAAGCTCGCGGGGAACTGCTCGATCTTTGTTTGCAATTGGGTAACATGGCGAGCCCTCATGGCCAGGAGCGGGCCGTCGGCCAAGCGGTGCTCGATTGGCTGAAGCAATACAAGATCGATGGGCAACTGCAGTTTATCACCGAGCAGAGCGTCAACGCCGTCGCGACCCTGCCGGGCAGCGGCGAGGGCGCGAGCCTTATTTTGAACGCGCACATGGATACCGGCCCGGAGTTGCCGGCGGACGCGAGCGATGACGCCAAGAAGCTCGAAACCGCATGGATCGACGGCGACATGCTTTTCGGCAAAGGCATGATCAATGATAAGGCGCAGCTATGTGCGTTTATGATCGCCATGAGCGCGCTCACACGCGCCGGAATTACACTCAAAGGCGATCTCACGCTGACAGCGGTGGCGTCTGAAACCGGCAATCCATCCATCGATGAGTTTCAAGGTATCGATTTTCCCGGCGAGGGGTTCGGCACCAAGTGGTTGGTGGACCGCGGCGCAGTTGCCGACTACGCATTGGTCGGGGAGACTTCCGGCTTCGGCGTCGTTCGGGCCGAGTGTGGCGCGGCCTGGTTCAAGGTTCGCGTCAAAGGCAGAGAGGTCTACACGCCGAGATTTGAACGAGGCACATCAATTCAGGAAAATCCGAATGTTTTTGCTAAAGCGGCCCATGTCATCCTGGCGCTCGAGGATTGGGCCGTTCAATATGAAAAACGAGAAACTATCGAGTTTGCCGGCGGAACCATCATACCGAAAGCGCAAATCGTCGAGGCGAGGGGAGGGGAGGGAGTCGGTAGACCCAATCCCACTTGTGATATCTTCCTCGACGTTAGAATTGCGCCCGGGAAAAAACCCCTCGCCGTTCAACGGGAAATCAGCGCCGTTATTCGTAAAATCAATTTGGATTGTGAAATTTCGCTCTTCCAGTATTCCAGGGGGCATATCGCCAAAGATGCCGATCCTTTGATCGACGCCGTCAGCGCCGCCCATCGCTATGTCTTCCATTCCGAGCCGCCCCAGCCGCCGTCTGCCGAAACCAGCATGTGGCGCGACTTGAACGTCTTCAATGAAGTGGGTATTCCATCAATTTGTTACGGACCGCCCCGGCAGCGAGAGCCCTTAAGCGGCGCGCAGAACCGTGCGATGAAGATCTCGGATTTGGTGCAGGCGACCAAGGTTTATGCTCTGAGTGCAATGATTCTCTGTGGCGTCGAATGACCTCATGAAATTCTGCGTGCAACTGAACCCCCAAGTGTCCATCGACAAGCCCGGCGCGGCATTGATGCCGACCCTTATCGAACAGGTAAGGGTGGCGGACTCGGTCGGCTTTGACGCCTTTTCCATGGGCGATCATTACAACATTCCCGGTTTGCAGCGCCTCAATCAGGTGCCGGCCTTGGCGCGGCTTTGTGCCGAAGCCAAACATTGCGCGGTGGGCGCCGCCGTGATGCTTCTGGGATTGCGTCATCCCGTGACCGTGGCGAGCGAGCTGGCGAGCCTCGACGTCATCAACGACGGCAGATCGTTCTTCGCCTTCGGTCTAGGTTACCGCGACGAAGAGCTCAACGCCTTCAACCTTACCAAGGCGCAGCGTTTCCAGCGCTTTGTCGAGGGAGTCGAAATCATAAAACGGCTCTGGACCGAGAACAATGTCAGTTTCGCCGGCAAAGCATTCAAACTCAACAACGTGAGCGTGGATCCCAAGCCGTTGCACAAACCGCGGCCGCCGATCTGGATTGCCGCTAATTCCGATGCCGCGGTGGCGCGCGCCGCGACTATCGGCGATGGCTGGATGATCGGACCGCATTCGGCCATCGACGAGTTGTACCG
>JBBDNJ010000171.1:0-21285 GCA_040877705.1 Binatia bacterium
ATTCCAGGCTCGGATACCGAAGAATCGAATTTCCACCACAACGGGGGACACTGCCTAGGACGTTTGCCTACTCTTAGTGCGGGCGGGGAACGGATACTGTGCCGTTCCCCGTTTTTCGCATCCGTCATTCCGGCGATTTGAAGGCTTGCCGGACCTGATCCGCGGCCTGAACTACCGGTCATGAATAGATCAGTGCCACTTCCGTCTCATTGCACATTCAGTATCGACAACTCGGATGGATTCCCGCTGTCATCGGTATGACAAACTGTGCAACCCCTGAGTCACACCATTCCTCCGCTGGAAACGATTTCATCGGGCTGGTAGTCTGTCAAAACAAGTACGATTGGCGCCCCTAGCTTGGATATGCGCGCAGTAGCAAGTAGAGCGAAAAAAGATACTGCCTGTGATGAAGACAATTGCATGGATCGTGACGGCGGCGCTCGTCGGATCTTTGATCTGGTGGGCAATGCCGAAATATTTTCCAAGCGCGGAAAATCCGCGCTCCGAGGAGTCCCTCAGCAGGCTAGCTGCCGAGATCAATCGTTCCGTACCGGTCATGATCGACAAAGAGACCGAACTGTTACCGGCGGTGGGCGCGGCGGGGATGTTGATCTACAACTATCGGCTGGTGAGTTATTCCGTGACCCAGGTGGACCGCGATAAATTTGCTGCCGGCGCTAAACAGCGGGTGACTCAGGGTGCATGCAATCGACCTGAAACCCGCGATGACTTTCTAAAGAAAGGTATTACTCTGCGGTACAGGTATTTCGACAAAGACAAGCAACACATCGCCACGGTCGACGTGACGCCCGCCGACTGCGGGTTCTAAATGGCTGCGCGGCCTCTTCCGTCACATGAGCTGTCACCCCGGTGGAAACCGGGGTACATCCGAGTCTGTCTTGTGATTACGATTCACTTTTGGGTCTGATGATATAGACACCACGTATTAACCTGGATTCCGGCCTCCGACCTGATCCGGGACCGGAATCCAAATGGAATGACCCTTCACCGGCCTATTTCAAAATTTCCTTGGCTCGCGGTACCAGCGCGGGGTCGAGATCGAAAACAGCGTGGACGTTGCGTTCCAGCTCGGCGCCGTCAAGCGCATTGATATCCAGTTTGACCTTCTTAGCGTCGGCGAGAAATTCCGGATCTTTCATGGTGTCCATGAACGCCCGGCGCAAGATCTGCACCCGGTCTTTGGGAGTACCGGGAGGCAGCATATACGGCCGCGCCGTTGGGCCGACGCTGTGAACCAGCGCTCTGATCAATTTTTTGCCTTCATCGGTCTTGGCGTAACTGATCGCCAGTGGAATCTTCGGCAGATCGGGATGCTGTTTGGGGATATTCTGCAACACGACGTTAATCTCGCCTGCGTCCACTTCCTTGCGCCAGGTTGCCTTAAAGGACTCCCACGAGTTACAAACTCCTTGCACTTCGCCACTGCTAAAGGCGAGGCGAACGTCCGCCGTGCCTTTATATCCCGATACTAGCTGTATCGGCAGGCCGATGGCTATCGCGAGTACTTTAGGAATGTCATCGGTTGCCGAGCCGGCGCCCACGCCGCCCAATTTGACGATGGTTTTAGAAGACAACCACTGCTCGATGCTGGTAATGCCGGTGGATTTGGCGACTCCCAAAACATAATTGTCCTGACCGGGAGCCCCGACATACTCAAACTTGCGCGCATCGAACTCGATTCCCGGCTTACCGAGCAATTGTTGCAGGAACAGGCCGCCGATGAAATGGCCGATGGTCAGCCCGTCCGGCTTGGCGACTTTATACATGTGATTGGCCGAGATCAGAAAGCCCGCGCCGGGCATGTTCTCCACGGCGAAAGTGGGATTGCCGGGGACATGTTTGCCGATATGCCGCGCAATCGTCCGGGAATAGGTGTCATAGCCGCCGCCGGCGGAGGCACCGACGATGATCCTGACCGTTTTCCCCTGGTAAAATGAACTTTGCGCCAGCACCGGAGCGGCACAGAGCATAAAAAAGACCGATAGTAATTGAAGAATATTTCTCCGCATAGGTCCTCCTCGGTAGAGTTTAGGAACGTGAATGTCTGAGACTACTTCAGTATTTCTTTTATCTGGTTCAGCAGCTTCGGCTCTATTTTAAAGAGGCTCGCAACTATTTTTTCGACCTCTTCACCGCTCAATGGATCGGTGTCGATTTTAGATTTCTTCGCATCGGCGATGAATTCCGGATCCTTGAGAACCGCCACGAAGGCCTTGCGCAGTATCTGCACGCGATCCTTGGCCGTACCCGGCGCGACCGCGTAGGGTCTCGTAATCGCAGCGGGAATATGGCCAGCGAATTTTAGTAGCTGACGGCTGTTTTCGTTGGTGGCGAAATCGATGGCGTTGGCGACCTTGGGCAATTCCGGATGGGGTTTGGGGTTGACCTGCAAGATGACAGATACCTTGTCGGATTCGAGTCCCTGACGCCAAATGGATTTGATCGACTCCCATTGCCAACAGCCGCCGGCAACTTCGCCCGACTCCGCCGCCAGGCGAACTTCGGCGGTCCCCTTGTAGCCGGCGACCAACTGGATTGGGAGGTTCAATGCTGCTTGCAAAAGTTTCGCCGTGTTATAGGTCGTATCGCCAGGGGCAACGCCGCCGAGTTTGACTGGAGTCTTGGAGTTTTTCAGAGCATCAAAGCTGGTCATCCCGCTCGCTTTGGTAAACGCACAGGCGACATTGTCCTGCGTCGGGCTGCCCAGATATTCAAATTTGCGCGCGTCGAACTCGATGCCGGGTTTGCCGATCACCTGATTAATCACCTGGTTACCGTGGAAGTTGAGAACCGTTAAGCCATCTGGCTTGGCCACCTTGTAAACGTGATTTGCCGCTACCAGACTTGCGGCTCCCGTCATATTCTCGACTACGACGCTGGGACTGCCGGGAATATGTTTACCTATATGCCTGCCGATCAAACGGGAATAGGTGTCGAAGCCGCCGCCGGCCGAGAAACCGACGATCAGTTTGATCGTCTTGCCCTCGTAGTATGGCGCCGCGGCATAGGCGGGGACGAAAAGCACGAGACTGAACAACAACGTTAGAAAACCCTTAACAAAGAACGTGAACATGAGTATCTCCTTTACAGAATTGATCATCTTGGGGCAATTACTATGATTTCCGCTCCGGTGTCAACGGTCGTCCAGCATCGCCGTACGCAGCTGCGCAACCGAGCACCGGGAAAACTTTTTGTTCTGTCCTTCGCCCGTAGAAGATATCTTTCTTATCTCTTGATCCCCTTCTTGCTTGGGGATGACTTTTTACCTTTATCTTAGACGATGAAAAAAGCAGAATATCGCATTGCTCACAAATTTCTATGACCAAGTTCGCGCGCAAAAAGACTGGAGGGTTTAGATAAAAAGATAGTCGTTGCCGGGCAGGCCACGGGTGAGGTAAATAGCGGACGCTCGATGAGCGCAGAGTCGATTCTGAGGTTTTCCGCCGGGAAGGTAAGTCCGAGAGCCAGCCGGGCTAAGGCTCAGTATCAATATATGATAGAGCCTCTCTCTAGCTGGCTGCGACGACGTTCATACTCTCTTCGGCCGATGCGTTCGCGGCGGTAATCTTCCTCCAGACGATCCATCTGTCGTTTTGCGTTGATTTCGTAACCAGCTCCCGTCGCCAAAGCGCCGGTAGCGGCGCCGGCGACGAACTCGCATCCGCCCAGACCTAAGCATCCCAAAAGCAATAATGTCGCGAGGCCTTTCATGATGGTATCCTCCTTCTTTCGAAGCTAAGTCATTAGACGTTATGATTTCGAAAGTTATAACAATCACAAGTGAGGAGGGGGAACGGCGATTAGCAATCCGTCCTTAGAATTGTTGAATCCTTGCGACTGACGGACAAATGGTTTCGGTCGGATACCGAGAGGCAGGGCGGTTCACTCGCGGGTTACTTCAGCTTGGGCGATCAGCCAGCGACCATTGCGCTTGGTTTGGCGGAACTCATACGTTCCGGTGGAGTTGGTGCTGTATCCCAATACCTTTATTCCCTCGAGCTGGTAGGTGCCTTTGACGACGGAGTTGTTGTCGTCCGTATTGGACACTCCGTCGATGGTGTTACTTAGAATCGATTCACTCAACGTGCCGCTACGGTGCTTGGCGATTGTTTTCTTGATCTCGTCACGAGAACGGACTTCGGAACCTGTAGGAAGGCGCAGCCTTCCATTGGGGAGGAATAATGCCGCGATTTTTTCGGCATCATCGTTGTTCCACGCTTGGACGAGTTCTTTCACGGTTGCCTCAGGAGCAATCTCCGTTTTCTCGGGGGCCGCTTCCGGTACTTCAGAAGCAACATTTTTGGCATGATTCACAGGTTCGTGTTCTTGAGTTTGGAGTTGGGGTGAAGGCGTTTGCGTTGCGATCTCTTCACCTAACTGCGGGTCATCGAATTGCCACACACTGAAAGTCGCAAACAGCACCAACACAATTGCGCATATCGCAAAAGCCGACCACGATTTAGCGGAGATTTGAGCTGCCCTCGCCATGGCCAACTGCTAAACGCAATTCGAATGCCACGGTTTATGCTTTTAAGTTCTCGCCTCGCCGCGTTGATCGTGTTCCAATGTGAAGACAACGGAGTGAATAGGTGTGCTGCAGGCGATACATGGATGATCTGACGTAGGACTCTGCCGCGGGTCGTGTAACTTCAAAACTACCAGCCGTGCGGGGCGGGTCCATTGCCCGGGTCAACGCGGCAGGTTGTTATTCCAGCACCCAGCGATCCGTTTGTTTCACGCGATCCACCCGTATCTGGTCTTTTGTGCGCCCTTCGTGGAAGTCTCTGGCCTGGGTCGCTTTCTCTAGTCGGGGTTGCGCGGCCTGGGGCTTTGGCGCTGTCTCTTCAGTAACCGACCAGATCAGAGCTGCCAGCCAGCCAAGGACCGTCCAGCCGAAAAGAAGATTTATCCAGAGAATACCCGTGCGGTGTTCCGCTCCGCGAATTCGGGCGATAATGAACGGTAGAATATAAAGAGGGAAGCCGCCTACGATCAGAATCAGTATGAGAATTGGACCATCCATAATAGTTGCTACGAATTCTCCTTTCCTAGTGAGTCTAAATTATAGCAGCGGCGCCGTGAAAAGGAATAAAAATTTAACAGCCCGCGCTCAGAGCAGATCGCCTGTCGAAGCCCGGTTGCCGGTGCCCTCATTTTGGACTGCGGGATTTCGGTGGACGGGGGAAGCTGTAAAACCAGGCTGCTCCTGATAGATACAAACATATGCATATAGTATCGCTCAGATTGATTGTGACTGAGGCCGACCTGAACGAGCTCGCGTCCAGGATTTGCTCTTGGCCGGATGCAATCCGCGATGTGCGTTTTGCTGTCATTCCGGAAGGAATTCGTGTTAGCGGCACCTATGAAAAAGGGATTGGGATTCCCTTTCAAATGCTGTGGCAAGTTTCGGTGTCGGAGGAGAAAGTAGTCGCACGGCTTGGGAAGTTGAAGGCCGGATTTTTGAGTCTCGGGTGGGTTAAAAATTACCTTTTACAGGCAATCGCCGCCGCGACCACCGTACTGGAGCTTCGTGACGAAACGCTGGTATTCGACGTGGATGCGCTGCTTCAGGAAAAAGGCTTGCCGCTTTGGACTCATCTCACCGCGCTTCGTTGTGATTACGCCAGTTTGACCGTCGAAAGCGGTTGAAGGCGGCAGCGCCGTCGCGGTGACGACAAATGCCAAAAATCCAAATGGGGTGATCGGTGAAAGTACGTCATTTCTCTCAGTCTATCGAGCATCGCTTGACGGAGTGATTTATGCCGGGGGATATGGTAAGCCAAAACGGCAGATGACCGATGTCGCCGCCAACTATCGTAAGATCATCGATCGCATTAGCGAGGCGGCGGCGAAATGCGGGCGAAACGCACGGGAGATCAGGCTTCTGGCGGCCGCCAAAACGCAGACTGTTGAGGCGATCGGCGCCGCGGTCGACGCTGGGGTCCGGCTGATCGGGGAGAATTACGTCCAGGAGGCGAAATCGAAGCGGGAAGAGGTTTCCCGCCAGGTCGAGTGGCACATGGTCGGCCACTTGCAGCGCAATAAGGCAAAAACATCCGTGGGACTCTTTGACGTGATTGAAACGCTCGACAATACTACGCTGGCGCGCGAGCTGGATAAGGAGGGCCGCAAACAGAATATCAGAGTCCGGGCGCTCATCGAGGTCAATCTCGGTGGTGAAGCATCTAAATCGGGGACGACCAAAAACAAAGTGTCGGAGCTTTTAAAAGCAGTGGGAGAGCTGTCTTATGTGAGCATTGAAGGGCTCATGACGATCCCGCCGGCCAGCGAAGATTGCGAAGAGGCTCGTCCGTATTTTCGCGAGTTGCGCGAACTGAGGGACGAGCTTCAAGGCTTGAGATTGCCTAATGTCGATCTCAAGGAATTATCCATGGGCATGACGCACGATTATCCTATCGCTATCGAAGAAGGCGCAACCATCGTGCGCATCGGCACGGCGCTTTTTGGCCCGCGAAGAACGTAAGACATAGGGATGTTTATTGTCGCTAATTTTTTGATCGCCGCGGCTCAGGTCTTGGATTTTCTTTTGTGGGCGTACCAGTGGATTTTGATCGCCCGGGTGGTGGCGTCGTGGATCAATGCCGACCCGTATAACCCGATCGTCCGATTTCTTTACAATGTGACAGAGCCGGTGCTCGAGAGAATTCGCAACCTGTTGCCTGTGACCGCTGCCGGCGGTTTCGATTTTTCGCCGATCATTGCTTGGATCGCCATCTTGTTCATCAAACGGTTTCTGGTTCAGTCACTGTACGACTTGGCTTATGCATTGAAGTGAATCGTGGAGCCGAGGAAAACATTATGAAAGCCCTCTATACTGCCGACATCCGTGACAATCAGCTGGTGGATTCGATATTTCTGGTCGCCGCCAAGACCACGGGTGTGACCAAGGGCGGCAACAGCTATCTGACTCTCAAGCTTCTCGATCGCAGCGGCGAGATCGAAGGGCGCGTCTGGGAAAGGGCCGAGGATATCGGCAGAGGTTTTGAAAGAAATGATTTCGTGCGGATTCGCGGCCAATCGACGCTTTACCAGGGCAAGATGCAACTCCGCGTGCAGGATGTGATCCGCGTCGATGAAAAGGCCGTCGCCGCCGAAGATTTCCTGCCCAAGAGCGCGTTCGATCCCGACGCGATGCTGGCGGAGCTGCAGGCCATTCTGCGTGGCATCACCAATCCACACCTCTTGGCGCTTGCCGAGTCGTGCTTTGCCGATCAGCAGCTGATGGATCTTCTCAAGCGCGCGCCCGGGGCCAAGACGATTCACCATCCGTATTTGAGCGGTTTGTTGGAACATACGCTGTCGCTGCTCAAACTGATTCTCAAAGTGGTGGAAAATTACCGCAATGTCGATGTCGATCTCCTGCTCATGGGGGGGTTTCTCCATGACATCGGCAAAGTTTACGAATTTTCTTACGATCGTGCTGTCGATTACACGGATCAGGGGCAATTGCTCGGCCATCTAGTCATGGAAGTAGAGTTGGTCACTAAGAAGATCGCCGCGATTCCGGAATTTCCCGAAAAGCTGGCGATGCTCGTCAAGCACATGCTCGTCAGTCATCACGGCGCTTACGAATATGGTTCTCCCAAGTTGCCGCAGACCGTGGAAGCGCTCATTCTGCATGCATTGGATGATCTTGACGGCAAAATCCAAGCGGTTCAGAACTTGCCGGAAAAAGAGCCGGGATCGAAGTGGACGGTATTTCACAGGGCTTACGGGCGGAGCTTCTACCGAGGCGGCTCCGACGGCAGCAGCGATGAATAAAATTCGTCTAATCGCGATAGCAGCCGGCAGGTTGAAAGAGATCGCTCTCCGCTCATAGACCGTCTCTATTCGGAGGTTTATTGACATGAAGATTTTTTTAGCGGGTAATTGGCTGGATAAGCCGAACAAGATTGAAGTCAAAAATCCCTTCGACAATTCGATCGTTGATACGGTGCCCAAGGCAGATCCAAGCGACCTTGAGAAGGCATTGGCCTATGCCGAACGAGGCGCCAAGGTGATGGCGAAAGTCTCCGGTTACCAGCGCTGGAAGATTTTGCGCACGGCGGCCGATCTCATGGCGGCGCGCAATGAAGAACTGGGCCAGATCATCTCCAAGGAAGAAGGCAAAATTATCGCCGAGGGACGGGGCGAGGCGAGCCGTGCGGTGGAAACCATTATGGGTTCGGCCGAGGAAGCAAAGCGGATCCACGGCGAGACCGTCCCGTTGGATGGTGATCCCACCGGCAGTCGGAAGTTGGGATTTACCTTGCGCATTCCATGCGGCGTGGTCGCGGCCATCGCGCCGTTTAACTTTCCTTTAAACTTGGTCTGCCACAAAGTCGGGCCGGCGCTGGCGGCAGGCAACTCGGTCATCGTCAAACCGGCTTCGGACACGCCGTTGTCGGCGTTAAAGCTCACGGAAATCCTGTTGGAAGCGGGACTGCCGCCGGAAGGAATTCAATGCATCACCGGCTCAGGCGGTGAGATCGGCGATAATCTGGTAAAGGACCGCCGGGTGCGCAAGATCACTTTCACCGGCAGTCGTGAAGTCGGCGAGCGCATTTGCCGCATGGCGGGAATTAAAAAAGTGACCATGGAGCTGGGCTCGAACAGCCCGCTGATCATTATGCCGGATGCCGATCTGGACAAAGTGGCCGCCGCGGTCGCCACGACCGGTTACGGCAACGCCGGACAGACCTGCATTTCCACGCAGCGGGTACTTACCGCAAAGAAAGTGCACGATGATTTTCTTCATGTGCTGAAACCCAAAGTTGAAGCGCTCAGCACCGGCAACCAGCTCGATGAAAAATCAAAAGTCGGACCCATGGTCAAGGAAAGCGAAGCAGTGCGTGTGGAGGAGTGGATCAATGAAGCGGTAGCGGGCGGCGCGCGGTTGGCCGCCGGCGGCGGTCGGCGCGGCGCGATCTACCTCCCGGCAGTGGTCGCCGACGTGAATCCCGATATGCGCATTTCGCGCGACGAATTGTTCGGACCGGCCGTCGCAGTGACGCCGTTTAGCACCATTGAAGAGGCCATCGCTCTTGCCAACGACAGTATTTACGGCCTGTCGGCCGGCATCTTTACCGATAATGTCGAATGGGCGATGAAGTTTGCCCGTGAAGCTGAAGCCGGCAATCTCCACGTCAACTGGGGACCGCAATGGCGCGTCGATCTCATGCCCTACGGCGGGCTTAAAGATTCGGGTTTCGGGAAAGAAGGGCCCAAATATGCAGTGGAGGAAATGACCGAACTTAAAATGGTCGTGTTTCATTTGAACAGCTGACAATGTCGATGCGCGTTCAAATCGTTCAAACAGTTCAAGACGTTCAAGCCGTTGTGCGACCGAGGGCTGGTTTTTGATTTATTCCGAATCTAACATTTCGAACGACTTGAACGATTGGAACGTTTTGAACGGCTGGAACGGTCTGATGGAACGGATCAATTGATGAGAACCGACGGACGAAAGCTAAAACAATTAAGACCACTGCGCATTACCCCGAGCTATATCAAAACAGCCGATGGCTCGGTGCTGATTGAAATGGGCGATACAAAGGTTATCTGTACGGCCAAGCTGGAAGAGCGCGTGCCGCCGTTCTTGCGTAACAGCGGTAAGGGTTGGATCACGGGGGAGTACGGCATGTTGCCCGGGTCATCCGAGGCGCGCATCGGCCGCGAGTCGTCGCGCGGCAAAGTCGGCGGCAGAACCCACGAGATTCAAAGACTGATCGGCCGCAGCCTGCGCGCTATCACGGACCTGCGCAGTTTCGGCGAACGAACCGTCTGGATCGATTGCGACGTGATCCAGGCTGATGGCGGCACCCGCACGGCGTCGATTACCGGCGCCTACGTTGCGTTGGGTGAAGCGGTTCGTAAGTGGCAAAATCGCGGCATCATCACGACCGAACCGATCAAAGATTCGGTGGCCGCGGTGAGCATCGGCATCGTCGACGGCAAGATTCTTTTGGATTTGTGTTACGAAGAAGACAGCAAAGCCGACGTCGACATGAACTTCGTCATGACCGGTTCCGGTAAGTTCATCGAAGTCCAGGGCACGGCGGAAAGCGCCCCCTTTACCAAAAAACAGATGGATCAAATGGCGGAGATCGCTCAACAGGGAATCAAAGAGCTGCTGAAAGCGCAGAAACAAGTTCTCGCCTCGCTCCACTGACGGTATTCAATTTGTGATCCACCTGCTTGTTGCAACCACGAACTCAGGGAAATTCGCCGAGGTTCAGGGTTTTCTCAAACACTTGCCGTTGTCTATTCTTTCCTTAAATGATCTGGAGAATCCGCCCACGGTAATTGAAGACGGCGCGTCGTTTGAAGAGAACGCGCTCAAGAAGTCATGGACTTTGGTCGAGTACTCGGGCTACTACACGCTGTCTGATGATTCGGGCCTGGAAGTCGATGCTCTCAACGGAGAGCCTGGGATCTACTCGGCGCGCTATAACGGCGAAGAAGGCAACGATGATAAAAATAACGAAAAACTGCTCAACGAATTAAAAAACGCTCCGCCAGAGAAGCGAAGCGCGCGGTTTGTTTGCGCTTTGGCGCTATGCGCGCCGAAATCTCGCGGCCTCAAGGAGTGGACCGTGCGCGGTACTTGCGAAGGATTCATCGCCTTCGATCTCAAAGGACGGAATGGTTTCGGCTACGATCCATTATTTTTCTATCCGCCGTTCGGCAAGACCTTCGGCGAAATTGATCGGCCGACCAAGGCGACGGTCAGTCATCGCGGCAAGGCGCTCCAAAAGCTCGCGGAGATTCTGCCCCGGTTTCTCGATGTGACTGCAAAACCTTGATTTCATTCATTGTCCGTGTAGAATGACTTTGTTCATTTGACGGGGCGTAGCGCAGCCTGGTAGCGCACCTGCCTTGGGCGCAGGGGGTCGGAAGTTCAAATCTTCTCGCCCCGACCATCAAGACTGGTGAGTAATGAGTGTTGAGTGGGAAGATCAGCTCACCGCTTGTTACTCGCTGTTGTTTTTGGCGCCAGTAGCTCAGTTGGATAGAGCAACGGCCTTCTAAGCCGTAGGTCAGGGGTTCGAATCCCTTCTGGCGCGCCAGTATGGGGTTATTGTGGTGAGTGTAGCTCAACGGTTAGAGCACTGGACTGTGGCTCCAGGGGTTGAGGGTTCAAATCCCTTCACTCACCCCATTTTATAAAAAGGCCCAGGATGAGTATCGCATCATCCAAAGCCTTCCAGTCGTCACTCAATTTGTGTCGGGCCGCTAGCTCAGTTGGTAGAGCAGCTGACTCTTAATCAGCGGGTCCGGAGTTCGAGCCTCCGGCGGCCCACCAAACTTTTCAATAACTTGCAACTGATTTACCATCTGTTCCAGCTCTAAAGTATGCCACTGTGGCCGGGTTGTGGCCGTATTCTCGTGACTAGTACCCTATCTAGTAACTTTCCTAGCTTGCCTTCCTGATTGGAACGACTTTCGCCGATTCCGCCTGTTGTTCAAGGTAACTAAAAAGCCGATCGCTGGCGGCGCCTAGATCGTCCTCGCTCACGATATGATACCGATCGAAGACAGATCGGGTTTGATGGCCGCTCAAGGCCATGCAAACCTTTTCCCGTATCCCGGCTCTGATAAAGTTCCTGACGGCGCTTCGGCGCATGTCGTGAATCAGGAGCTTTCCCAGGCCGGCGGCTTTAACTGCGTTCCGCCATGCTTTACGGAAATCACCGATCGGACGGCCGTCAAGGTGGAACACGAACGGGCATTCCGGCTTTCTGTTCTGGCGCGCGCGCTCTACGATCTCCGCCAGCTCGTCGCGAATAGGTAACACACGCGGCTTTTTGTTTTTGCTGTTCTCGGCTCTAAGGCGGATCGCATCGGCGCCGACGTCCCGCCATTCAAGGCTCTTCATTTCACCCGATCTCCAGCCGGAGAGGTACAGGAACGAAACCGGATCTTTGAGATAATCGGGAAGCTCGGCACGCAACGCGAGAAACCCGGCATGATCTAAGAAGCCTTGCCGTGCGTTGTTTTCTTCCAGCATTGGTACGTAGGGACGGTGAAACAGCTTCCCCGCTTGTATGGCGAGGGAAAAGGCGTGCTTCAATGCAGAGAGCTCACGGTTGATTGACCCATTCGCGGCGCCTTGCTCTTGGCGTTTGGCAATATAGGTTCGAATGCGATCGGTAGTGATATGGCGCGCCTTGTCTCCTGCAAAAAACTTTTCAAGGTGGGAAATGGAAAGCTCGACGCTGGCAAGGGAACGCCTGGCGTTTATCGTGTAGTCGTTTTTAAGATCGTCGGTTAGTTGCTCGAAAGTAACCCGCTCCTCTTTGGTGCCGACAATCCCGCGGCCGAGATCCTGGATACGTTTCTTGAGCAGCCGGATTGCGTCTTTCTCTTCGCTGCTCCCGCTGCTCTCGCGCAGCTCCTGGCCGTGGTGGTAGTATGCGATCTCCCACGTAGGCGATTCATAGACGTACTCACTGCCATCGGCTCGCTTGCGCTTGAAGCTTTTGCGAAAGATCGAACCGAATCCTTCAAGGTACTTTCTTTTTTCCATGGGCCTTTCTCCTTCGTGATTTTTTTCCATGTGTCAAAAGCAGATACTTGACGGCGAGCTCGGTATGCTTCATTACGGGTAGCTCGCCCCTTTCCATTCGGGCTACGCTGTTTTTCCGCATGCCGATTGCTTCAGCTAGGCCGGTTTGAGTTAACCCTAACCGATGCCTTGCTAGTCTTAGCTCTGCTCCTGTCATGGTATACTTAAAGTACACACTACGGGAAAGCTTGTCAAGTGGATTTAAAGGTCTATACTCTTAAAAATTCGGCTGGCCTTATCACCGCGCATCGCTTGATGGATTCATGCGCAATACGGCGCCACCTGGCGACGTTCTCTAAGCAGAGGCGCAACCCTGGAGAAAAAGTGAGTTGAACTTTTAGAGCTCTCATCTCTGTTGATCCTAAGTATACCGCTCGTAGAAACGCCAAAAAGAAACAGCGCAAGAAGCAACTAAATCTCCTTAAAGCCGGAGCAATGGGACGCCGTGCAAAACAAAGACAATCGCACTGAGGCAGAACAAGGTTCCAATCAAAACCCGCCCTCTTCTTCCGACAGCATTGATTCTCAAAATAGCGAACCATCTATCCCTGATTGGATGTTTAAGGTCGTAGAAGTACAAACAAAACAAGCCGCAGGACATCATCAACCAACCGATGAGGAGCAATCCAAAGCCGAAATACTTGCGGATCGAGTAAAAAAAAGTGACCGATGGATGATTGGTCTGACTGGTATTATTGCTTTCGCTACTGTTGTTAATGTCGCGATCTATTTTGATGACTCCAGGACTAACAACGCTCAGATTCGGAAACTGCTCGAAATCGCAAATAAGCAATCCACAGCCGCGATTAAGCAGGTTGAGAAATTGGAAGCCGGGGTCAACGAGACCAGCCGACTGGCGACGGCCGCTGGCGAAGCCAACGACATTGCTCGCGACGCCAATAAACAGAGTAGAGAAAACGCTATATTGAGTGAACGCCCTTGGATAGGTCTTTCCACAGCTAATGTTAGTGGCATGAAGATTGGCGAAAGACCAACTATAGCTTTTAGAATTGCTAATTTTGGAAAAACTCCGGGAGTCAAAGTTCAAATGGTAACCGGGTTTGCGGTTGAACCACAAAGCACGACCGTAGAAACACTCATTAAACGTATCAACTCGTGGCAGTTGAAAGAGATTGGCACTATGTACCCAGGACAACCCATCGGGAATAATGCTGCATGGCCAGTAAATCTTAACAATGTCACAATGGATGCTATCAACAACGGAGCCGTAACATTTCTTGGACTTGGTAAAATCGTCTATTACAACACGCGTGATGGACGAAAACATCAGACTTGGATTTATTCGTTCTTTGATCCCAAACTTAAAACCATGGTCAGATTGCATCCCTTAAACTGGCCCATTGATGAATAACATTGATCGAAACATTCGGCGGCCCACGATGTCTACGGGGAGGGCTTTTTCTTTACTACAGTTGCCGCAAATCTACCGCCAGCGGGAGATTCGTGACTGACTACCGATCAGACGGTCTATCGTAACCTTGCGGTAATGCGCTCGTTTGAAAGCTGTGTCCGTCCCGTGGCCGTGGATCAGCGCCTTGCGCGTGCGCGCCGGATCCATCCCTAGCTCTTCACAGATGTTGTTAAACGAAAAAAGATACCGCTCATCTTCGTTCAGGATCCACCTGAGCGCTTCAGCTCGTAGCCTGGCCGCTTCGGCTTTTCCCTCTTCGCTCCTCGCCCTATCCGGCTTCTTCAAATAGGAAATTGCATCCTGCATGACGGCTACCATCAGCTTTTTTTCGGGAGAGAGGGTTTTATTGCAACGGGTCGAAATGAAGTCTTCGCAGATAGTCGTATCTGGCGACGTTTGAAACATCGTCATGTTTTTGGCTTCCGCGGACCATCCAGTCGGCATTTTTCAAGCTCCCTTGAATTTTTTGGAGTCTAGGTAGACGTGAATCCCGCGCTCATAGAGGGGTTTCTCTTGGAGTCACTCCGGTTGTTTCTCTGCTCTTTCACCGTAGCCCATCGGCAGTTTCCCGGCTCGTAGTCGCCGTCGTTATCGATACGGTCAATACTCAGTTCCGCTGGCCGCTCGCCCATATCGGCGTAGAAGTTCTCAAAGGAGTTTCGCCAGCGGTCACAGACCTTGATGCCACGGCCCCCGTAGTTATGGAAATCCTTTTGACCGGGGTAGTAGCATCGCTGCTTCATGCCGAGCCAGGTGTTGTAAGTTCGAGTTCCGTACAGTCCATGCTTGAAGCCGTAAGACTTTAGCCGTGGAACAGCCGTAACTTTTTTTAACTTTTTTTCGCTCCCTGCGTGCCGCGGGTAAAAAAAAACCGGATGACCCGTAAGGGCCACCCGGTGAAGTCACATAGCAGAGTGAGAGATATCAGCCTAACGTTGACTCTTGAAGCAACCTTTCTCCCTGCAAATCTTCTCGCCAAGCCCGCCGTGAAAGTGTCCTTGAGCCCGAACAACCAGCCGGCCTTTGATCTCATCAGGGTAATTCCCCATGTGACCACCCGCAAACTGACAAGGAGCGCGTTGGCAGTGGCTTCTACCAACGACGGCGCGCCTTGACAGCCTTGCTCCACTCGAATATACAACTGACACACACTAACCAATCAATGATGCGGCAGGTGGCTACTGTGGCGTCAAAAAACTCAAGATTACAATTACATATCCTCGTTTTCGCCGTTCACGGAAGCGCGGCATGAGGCTTGCTTAGGTCAGACTTAGAGTGATTTTCGACGAAACACCGAGAGAGAGCTATAGACACAACCCGCTTAGGGAAGTGATATGTCAACTGCGGTTCCCTACGATTCTTAGGGTTGCAACCGAAGTACCTACGCGTTTCCAAGAACACATTCGCGAGCGTTATCCGCTCTATGCCAACGAAAGGCCTACGGAGACGCTGCCGAAAGAAATTAATGAAATATTGGCCGGGGTGGCGTCTCCGATCAGCATAAAGCAACAGTCGGTTCATAAATTTGAAACGGAAAGCCGCGCTCGCTTGATTTCTTTGAGCCAAGACTTTTTGGCTTTCAGTGAGAAAAGCTATATCCGATGGTCTCATTTTCGCGGTGAGATCAAGGCCATTGAAGATGCTTTTAGGAGTGAGTACTCTCCAGCTTTCTACGCCCGGATAGGTTTACGCTATCAGAACATAATAGATAAAGAGTCCTTGGGACTGGGTGATTGTCCGTGGGCTAAGCTCTTTGATGGATCCCTGTTGGGAATCTTGGATGCCTATGAAGAGGGGATACTAGATGTCCGGACGCACTCGCTTCTAAGATTGCCGCATTCTCCGAACTGTTATGTTAGAATTCGACACGGGCTAACACAGCTGAATAAAAAGCAGGCGTACATAATAGATTCAGATTTTTTTACGGAAGAGAGGAGAGACCCCGAAAATGCCTTTACCATATTGGACGAATTCAATCGGCTATCTGCCAGATTTTTCAGATGGGCTATTAGTCCAGTCCTCAGAGAAGCCATGGGACCAGTGGCTATTGACTGAATACTGCTCGCCTCCTTCTGAGCGGCCGCAGGTTTCCTTTCGAGCCACGGTTCATTCTCCCGGAGACGAAATCACGTTATGGCTGGAAGGTTCGGATGAAGGTGCTCTGAAGAGAGTGGTCGGTTGTTGCCTGATGGCAACCTTGCCCGCGCAGGCCCTGGATGACGCGCTTCAATTGCTAAAAGAAATACACGATCATTATACATATGTTCCAGTAAGATCGCTGCCTGCTCCACAACCGGAACGCTTGCGTGGTATGCTCGTTCAGCGGCAGGAACGTCCGCGCTTAAACCTTGGAGATTGATCATCGTTTCCTTTTCATCCCGTGGCCTTCCAATACTTGCCTGCGCCTTCGGTCGAGCTTAGACAGGGAGAGATTCTTGCTGCATTCTACGAATATCGACCCGAAAAACCAGTTGCCCAGGGTCCGGAGAGCGCAATTTCGGTTATCCCGATTATCCATAACCGCGTAATTCTCATCACTCAAGACTGCGATCTAAAAAGCGATCACTTGGCGCGTTCCGAAGAAAATCACCAGCACAGGAATATTTTACGTTGCTTGATTTTGTGCGAGCTCTTCGAAGCGAGCGAGATAAGAGATCCGGCGGTCTTCGGTACAAAGGAGTGGCGCCAAGTCAGGCAGAATCAGAATGAGAGATATCACTGCTTCCCTGCGGCAGGAATTGGAGATGGATCTACAGGACAACTGCCGGAATTAGTCCTCGACTTTAAACGCATCGTTCCGGCGTGCACTGAAGATCTTTACGATGCAATTCGGGTTGGCCAAACTCAACGTGCGGCCCTGGTCCCGGATTTATTCATACACGACCTCATTCATCGTTTTTTTTCCTTCCATGCAAGGATTGCACTGCCCATAGAATAGGTTCGTTTAACCTACTGGGTAGCCGGCCTTCTGCACCTCTGTTCTGCCGATAACTAGGGCAAAACTTGGGGCAATTTGTCCGGCCGCCCGGCACAACGCCATGTATGTGTCCTGAACTTCAAGGACCCATCTAAACAGAAACACACGAAGGAAGACCAACAGCGGCAATTCGCTATATGGCACCGCGGCGGAAAGTAGTCGTGAATTTTTATTTCAACCTCCCGTTGCCAGTGTATCGTTTTCTCGCCTAGCTGCTTCTGCTTTTTCGCGCCACTTGCTGATTGGTAAAGCAGCCGTTCTCCCTGCAAATCTCCTCGCCCAACCCCGCGTGCCAGTGTCGGTAAGCTCGGATAACCCGGCGCCCGCGGATCTCCTTGCCATCTTTCAGGATGCGAGCCCGCAATGCCGGCGGCCCGCTCGGTTCCGGCTTTACTGCACCCTCGAGACGAGAGACTCGTTTTTTAATGTCTGTCATGTCCGTTGCCTTTCAGTTTTGATAGATCCTCTAACGCAGTTAAGCGTGATTCGATCTCTTGAAGCTCTAAACCCTTCAAGCCAAATTCGATAACGTCTTTAGCCGCTCCCCTGCGCACCTCGGCCTTAGAGCAATCTAAAAGTTCAATCAACGTGTCTACGGCCTTTTCGACTCCCGCTTTCAACTTCTCGATAGCGCTGTTCATGACGCGCTCTCTCTGCGCCCGGATCTCCGCTTGAAAGCTTTCCGACTTCAACCACCCGTAGACGGTCGCCTTTGAAATTCGCGCCGATCGGCAAGCCGCTTCGATCGAAGGCGCAGCGAGCAAAAAGGGAATCGCCCTGTGTTGTTTGTCCGAAAGACCTTCCATAGCGTTCAGTTTCGTTTAAAAGCGTTCAGCCTCAAATCGTTTTTCAAAAAGGGTACAGGGAAGGGAACCCTTTGGCGAACCCTTCCCCGTACCTGGAAATGCGTCTACGAGCCGTTACGGCTGAAATTCAAACCGTTTTAATCGTGTCTTTGACTTCCAAGATGCCAAGCTCAACGTCCGTTAGATCTTGATGAGCGCAGCTCGAAAGATATGAATTGAAAGTATCTGCGAAAAAATCCCACGGCGTCATCTTGCATTCGCGCGCTTGGACTTCAAGATTGCGCCAGTGTTCCGGTGAAATGTTTCCGCTGATAACAACCATAACCCGCTTTGCGACGTTCCCGTTTTTAGCTTTCATCGAATCCCCCTTTTTCGGTTAAGGAGACACGGCCACTTGCCGGACACAGTGAAAAAACGCCTTGCTGTTCAAGCAGTTTTGACGGACCGTCTGATGTCCAATCACTTGAAAAAATGAACTGTGGCCGCTTTGTGGCCGTGTGTCCTGGCACAACGGAACCAAAAGCAACCAAAGAAAAGCTCGGCTTGTTCTGGCTAGAGCAGACTGAAATCGGCTGGCTTCTCGCTGGTACGCGACTCTTAATCAGCGGGTCCGGAGTTCGAGCCTCCGGCGGCCCACCAAAATTTCATCACATGTAAAGTTGACTCTTTAGTGTCATGGCGCGTGCCAGGGGTGACGGTCAAGACGTATCAACTGAATATCTAACGGTTCAACGTTCAATTCGTCCAAGAAGTTCAAGTTGTTCAAGATGTTGAAGACCTTGAGCGTCTCAATAGTCAATGGTTTGAAGCTTGCCGTGCGCTAAACCCGCCGTTCAAAACAATCGATGCTGTGTTTGACTTGCTCGTTGCACCTGCGATAACTCTCAGCGCAGAATCGTAGTGTGATTAACGGAGGTCGACTAATGGAATACGTACAGTTTGGCACGACGGAATTTAAAGTTTCGCCGATGGGACTCGGCTGCATGAGCATGTCGGGTGTTTATGGACCGGCGGATGATAACGAATCGATTGCTACGCTGCACCGAGCTTTTGATCTCGGCATCAATTTCATCGATACCTCAGCGAGCTACGGCAGCGGCCACAATCACGAGCTGATCTCCAAGGCCCTCAAGGGCAGGCGCGAACGGATCGTGATCCATTCCAAGTCCGGTAGCCCGCGCACTCCGGATGCCAGCGGAATGCGCAGCGGTAGCACGCCTGAATATCTGACGCAGAACTGCGAACAGAGTGTCAAGCGTCTCGGCATTGAGTGTCTCGATGTTTTCTGCATGTCGCGGGTCGATCCGAACATTGCGGTAGAGGAATCTGTGGGCGCCATGGCGCGTCTGGTCGAACGCGGGCTCACTCGTTACGTCGGTCTCTCCGAGGCCAGCGCGAATTCCATCCGGCGCGCTCGCACGGTTCATCCGATCGTGTCGTTGCAGATGGAATACTCGCTTTGGACCCGCGATCCCGAGGCCGGCAACATCCAGGCTTGCCGCGAATTTAACATGGGTTTCATGGCCTATTCACCGCTGGGACGCGGGTTTTTCGCCGGCGCTGTTCATGACGCGAAGGACATGACGGATGGCGATGGCCGGAGCAATCATCCGCGCTTTCAACCGGAAAATCTCGAACACAATCTAAAACTTCTCGCTCAATTCGAAGCATTGGCGAAAGAAAAATCTGCGACCCCGGTGCAGCTGGCATTGGCTTGGTTAATGGCGCAGGGAAAAGACATCATTCCCATTCCCAGCAATAAAACGCGCCGTCACCTGGATGAAAACATAAAAGCAATCGATATTAAATTGAGCCAGGAGGATCTCACGCGCCTGAATGCGATTTTTCCGGCAGGCGCCGCTGCGGGTCCGCGAACTAAGGATATGCATCGGGTTAATGTCTAAATAATCGTTCAAAACGTTCAAGCCGTTCAAAACGTTCAAGCCGTTCAAAGCGTTCAAGCCGTCGGATCGTTTAAACGGTTCAAGGTTCAACATTCAAAGGATCAATCTGTCAAACGCGTTTCACGAGAAGCTAACTTATACGCATGATCTTTTCGATATGCCTTTTATCAACCGGCTGCAGCGATAGGGCTTTTTAAAACGGCAGCGGTCAAGGTGATATCGGCCGGTGCGGCGATTAAATCACGATTCATCAGGAGGGCGAGTCTATGCCGAATGTAAAACTGCCGACGGGGGTTGATCTTTACTATGAATCGCATGGTGAAGGCGAGCCGCTGATCTTGGTGCCGTCGACGGCGTATTCAGGCGAGGTCTGGAAGCCGTCGCAAATGCCGCTGGCAAGTTCATTCAATCTGATTTTTTTCGATCCGCGCGGCTGCGGCCGGTCCATCGCTACGCAAGCGGTTTACACGATCGAACAGATGGCGATGGACATGGTCGCGTTGATGGATCATTTAAGTATTGCCGCGGCGCATCTTTTGGGGCACTCCATGGGCGGCCGGATTGCCTTGTCGATGACGCAAAATTTTCCCCAACGCGTTAAGAGCCTCATCATGGCCGCAAGCGGTTCGGGACCGGCGGCGCGGCCAGGCGCCGATTGCATTCCGGGTCTGCCGCACCGGCTGGTTCTGGACATGGTGGAGATGGGATTTGAAAAATTCATTTACGATGAGATTTGTGAATCGGATACGTTTTTCACCAAAGAATATCGCGAGAGGCACCGCGGCAAAGTCGAGGAATTTTATAAATTGGCATGGGCAACTCACGCAAAGTTGCCGGAGTTCATTCATCTGTGCATGGCGCGCCATAACTTCGAAGGGACGCACCGCTTGGGCGACGTCAAGGCGCCGACCCTGGTGCTGATCGGCGAGGCCGACACGGTGGGCAGCAATCACATTGCGCAATCGCAAGTCTTGGTCGATCGAATTCCCGGCGCAGAGATAAAGGTTCTGAAGGGGCAGTCCCATGGCTTTTTCTGGCAGGCGCCGGAAGAAACCAACGCTGTGATCCTTGATTGGGTGAAGCAGCACAGTTAGGCAGAATGAAACAATCCTTCACCGTTCATGCCGAGTCGAAGCACGAAGAGCGTTTTCACTTACAAGCCTGTGAGTTTTCTTCAGCAGCCTGCTATTTATTCTGCAAAGCTTGGGCAATATGAATCAGCAGCTCTTCGAAATCCTGAAGTGCGTTGAAGCGTGGTGAGCCGGCGAGATGCGGTGTGATAATGACATTGCGAAAGCCGAGAAGCGGGTCGTGCGCCTGGCCTGGCTCGTCGTAAAACGTATCCATTGCGAGTCCGCCGAACCTTCCGGCAGCCAGAGCATCGATCAATGCCGCGCGATCGATCAGTTGGGGTTGTGACACGTTAATAAGTATGGCTCCGGGTTTGAGGAGGCTTAGCTCACGGCCGCCGACGATTCCGCGTGTCCCTTCACCGCCAGGCAAGTGCAAGCTGACGCAGTCAGAACTAGCGAGCAGCTCGTCAAAGCTACAATAGTTGGCCTGGTAGCGGCGCTCCG
>JBBDNJ010000172.1:0-21044 GCA_040877705.1 Binatia bacterium
AAATAAATTAATGGCGTCACTAAACATTCAAAGCGGGTGGAAATCAAGCTCGCCGCCGAGGCTCGTAACCGGCAACGATGATTCAACTGACGCCCAAGGCAAATCTCACGGGATTTAGCTGTAGGAGAATACAGTTCAATCCTGGCATCGCGCGTGGTTATTTGATCACTTTCCCCGCCCGTACCAACACATTCGGCGGAATCGTCAGGCCGATCTGCTTCGCCGCTTTCAGATTGACGATGAACTCGAACTTGATCGGCTGCTCGACGGGAAGATCCGCGGGCATGTTGCCTTTCAAAATCTTGTCGACAAACGTAGTGGCGCACCTCCGCTCATACTGAACTCTGAATGGATGACCGCGTATCTTTGTAAACTCGGCGACCAAACTTTACGTCGCGGCTCGGAACAATGGTGAGCACCACGACATCGTCAGTAGCTGCAACCTCTAATAGCGACTCCGCAAATGCAGTGGCTTCCTCTCCCGTCTGGAATCCCCAATGCATGTCGCAGAACCCCTGCATCTCGAAGCCTTCATCGGGCTGACGGCCTACGAGCGCAATGATGCGCTCATGCAACCCCGGCGGTGACGAATCAATCCGGTGCCAGACTACAACATCGTACGATGGAAACTTATTAATGAACAAGCGTGTAGTGCCTCCCAAAACTTTTTCTTACGCAGCCTCGGTAAACAATCCTGCCTGCCAGGCCATCCTTCTCGCTGCACACCGTGATGGGGACAATCTAGAACGACGACTCGGGCGAACTTTGCCATGGGGCCACACTTTGCATCCGTATTACGCTAATTGTCAATTGCTGTATACTGTCCCCACAATTGCCCGCAAGCAGGCTATTCGATTGGATTCACACTTCCGGAAAGAGAGTCGATATTTCAAGACCAGCGCCTGGCATGCAGTAGTTAATCGGTAACAACCAGGCACGGTAGCTGGGATTCTCCACCGAAGTCGAGCAAGTCCTTTGCGGTTTCTAAATCGACCACAGCATAATTATCTTCTGGGCCATCCACGACTACACAACACGCCGGGTCCTTGCTATTCAGTCCGCGATTGAATTCGCGGCAGGCAGCAATCGCTTCCTCTTCAGTGTCGAAAAATTCACAAAAATCCATCATGGGTTCGCTATACTTTTTCATAAAACTGCTAAAGATTTGCGCCGTTCTTTAGACACTACTTACCCCAATACACATTTTACCGGTCGCTTTTCGGAATAGTCATTTGACTTCGAAATCTTCCTTCACACTTTTGAGTATGGCGTTAATCTCTTTCGCAACCTGCGCGTTCGGTTTGGTCTTGCCGTCGCCAACTTCAACACGAACAGAGAACTTTATGGGAGTGTTTGTTTTAGCTTTGATCTGCGTCAATTTGTCCACGATGTCGCCGAGGTCTTGAATCTGGGATGGGCTAAGTTCGGCGGTCGCTTGTAACACGCCTGGTAAACGTTCCTCTCTGTCATCCCGCCCGTCTCTTTGCCTGCCTCCAGTCGGAGCCCTGAACTTTACGAATTGCGCAGCGGAAAAGTCGTTTGGCCACGGCTGCGAGTCTGCCGTCAGTTCGAGAAAACGCGCATTGATTGCCGCAGTTATGACATCGCGAACGGTCTTCCAAGGCAGCGTCTTACCCACTTTCACTGAAAGAGCTGTTGCGATTGAAAGCCCCGATGCCTCTCCGTCTTTCCATGCGTCAGACAAGTTTTCAGCTAGGATCTCAGGTGCGCCGATCACTTCGGGGGGAGCGCAAAGCTTGGCATTAGGAGTGAGGACCCCAGGAGGTATTGGCTCACCGAAGATACTTGCCGGACCGGATAATAACCACAGGGTTCCGGTCTCCACCGCAGCGCCGATTGCTGTATCGACAATTGATTGCGCCGCCTTAGGAATCTGCATTGGTTCTTTGTAACCGTCCCGCTCGACTTGTACGATTGTTGAACCACTGAAATAGTCCGTTACCGCTTTCGCTGTAATTTCATCGCCGGTCCATAATTCTTGTAGTTTCCCTGGAGCCAGTAGTGATGGCGCGACTTCAGCGATCTCGGCACCCCCTGGTAACACCAATTCCAGTGCCGGGTCGTTGAGTGCATTCTCATCCGGTCGCGACATCCACCAGGTTCGCGACGTTCGGTCTGGGCGGATTAAGCGCAAGACAAAAGTTCCGCTCTCACATCCACCAGCCAAGGTCTCCAATATTGCGCTTGCCTTTAGCATTTTTGGTAAATGCGGATACTGGGCGAAGGCTCCCGCGAGATCTTTCACGCGCCGAGTAGTTTCGCCGGCTCGCCATAGATTGTACGGTCCATCTGGCAAGATCGCTTCAGCCGTAATCGCTGTGTCCTGGATACGTGCTCGCTTATCATTCTTGATAACGTTAAAATGGGGCTCGTCGGTGACTGTAATCTTAAATGCTTGAGCATCGTCCTTCTCTGAAACCGTCACCACAATGGAGTACGCTTGCCTAATCGACTCGGGTACTCGCCCCTTCGCCTTGTCGATGTTGATGCGCAATGTCTGCGCCCGTGCCGGGTCAACATTACCGTCCGCCTGTTGCTTTTTGATTTCGTCCTGGACAATTTCCCAAGCGAGCGAATCACGCACGCTCGCCAGCGCAAGCTCTAGTCCGTCCTTGGACGGAACAAGCAGTAAGACTGAGTTGCGATACACGCGCGGCTTATCCGCCCCAGTTGTCTCGTCAAGAAAACGTTTCGCCTCTGGACTCGGTTTTCCTGATTCCGACGCGGCGTTAGGTCCGAGAACAGCGTAACGAAATGCCCCATCGTCTTTTATGTCATTGGGTCTCGGCGGGAGCGTATGAACGCTAACTCCCGCCGCTGAAGCATTGGCGGTGAGCGCCTTCGTTTTGCCTATATCGTCAAGCAATCGAGCGCGGACGATGTCGTCTTGAATATTCTTGCGTGCGACATCGTGCATCTGTGTGAGATTAGGACGATTGCCTAGCCGCCATGTCTGCGGGAGTTTGCCGTCAGGAATACCGGTGTAAAGGTCGTCTAGCCAGTAGCTGAGTTGTGCCCAACGCGCGAGCCCCTTTTCAAGCTCGATCTTATCGGGACGGGTAGAACCTAAGAGAACGATCATGTCTCTAGTTTTGGCGCTCTGACCGACCGGTTGAGAATGCAAGAAAGTGGTTATCACGGCCTGCTCTATCTCACGAAAATTGAGCCCGACAGAATCCGTCTGAATCTGCTTTGCCTGCATTAGCTCGCCGAGTAGAATACCGGTCCAGGCTTGCTTCTTTCCTTCCCACTCTTCCGTGTCGGCGACTGAAACCAGTTCTCGCAATGCATCTGAAAGATCATTTTGCCCGGCTTCGTGAAGAAACACCGCCGGCCCAACGAGCGGGTTTTGATCCCACTTTTCAGCATCGCGCAGCGCCAGCGCAAAAGTTCGCAAAACACCTCTTGTTCTCTGAAAGCGATCCAGGGATGTCCATTTGGAGTACAGAACCTCTGTCAGGTCCGGATGAAACGGAAAACTTTTGAGAAATCTTTCTTCCGCTTCCGCCCCTTGTTTCTTCGTTTGGTCGTCGATATCCGCGATGCCCTTCAATGCAGCAACCACGTACGGACGGAACGAATCTTTGTCCTTGATCGACTCGGTAGTGAAAAAACGCCGCCGCAACACTTCGGCGACATCTTCTTTAACCACAGGTTCAACGGCCTCTTCGCGCTGACGCTGAAAAATATCGTACAGCTCACTCTGTATTTCTCGCCCCAGCGTGTCGCTCTTCGTGGGGTCAGTCGCCAGCAACGATGCTACCAGGCAGCAGCGATCAACTTTTGGTACAGCCTGAGTCAAATACTGGAAGAAGTTGGCGAGCCGTCCTCGCCACTCTTTGTCTTGACCCACTTTCTCCCGAGCGTACATCAACACTTCGTCGATCAAGATAAGTGTGCCGAGTCCGTCCTTGCCCGGTAACTCTAAAAGCTCCGTAAGAAGGTTCTCCGCGGGTGCGCTGTCACGCTCCTCGGCCTTGCCGTTCGCGTGCAAAAGTTTCAAACCAGCGTCGCCGGCAAGCTGATAAGCCAGTACACTCCACGGTTGTTTGAGCGTCCGAGTTTTTCCGTCGTGTGACGTAACCTCCATCCCTTTTTCAACGTCGAGCTTATCGAAGCAAAGAGCCGCGACACGGCATTTGGGCGGTCGCTGTCCTATGGCCTGAACGAATTCTTCTACGGCGGGGAGCTTCGGAAGTTTGTCTGGATCGTGCACCAGGTGGCGCAGCGTTATCAATGTATGAGTCTTGCCGCCGCCATAGGTCAATTCTAGTTGGCGGACGGCCTTGTCGTTTTTCCCAGCGAGCCGAAGAACAACGTCGCGAACGAGTTGGCGTAGATTGTAAGTCGGAAAAGTCAGCGCAAAAAAGTCCTCGGGTTTTTCGTAGACTGGCCGCTTCCCGCGCTGCATCACGACCTCGTAGAGATCAGCCGCGAACATATGAAGAGGCAGCTCCCCGGAACGCAAGTCGTCGCGGAGTTTGACTACTTCATGCCAGGGTTTCCAGGGTAGTTTAGCCATCACTCTCTCCATTCCTCCGAATATTATCTGGGCTCGCGGCTCTCAAGAGCAAACTTCGGCTGTTTATCGTCCCATACCGCGCCCTTGGCTTGGATGTGATTGCTGATCGATTCGAGCAGTGACCGCTCCTCGCTCGCCTGTGGTGAAAGTTCGATTAATGACTGCAAAAGCCGCTTGAATAGTTCCTGCCGTCGAAGGCCGTTGGTATCGAGATACTCGTCAACTTTCGACAATTCACCTGCTCGCCAGAGATGCATCAAACAGTGAACCCGGTCGATCAATGGAACCGATTTGCCTCCTGGAGCTTCATATCCAAGCGAGCGGCTTTTTCTTTGTGCCCAGGTTTTGAGCTTCACTTTGCTACCGGAATCTTCCTCGATATCGGCGTCAGCTTCGGCATCGGCATCCTCCTCTTCGTCGTCTGCTTCATCCCCTGATTTTCCCTTGGTGAAGCTGATTAGGTCCCAAGTATCTGCAAGTTCCCTATCGGAAACGCCACATGAAATAGCGTACAGGATACATGCTCCGGCTGGCGCCTCTTCGAGATGAAAGTCGTTGCGATGAAGTAAATAATAGGCCGTTGGCTCATCCAGCCTCTCAGCAATCGCGAGGTCGTCAATACCCTCTTGATCACCGGCAAGCACTCTACCGACAACAAAATCCACAACCATACGACGAACTTGGGTGAGAAACTCAGATACGCTCATGAGTTGTCCAGGGTCGTTGGCCTTCTTAACAACGGGATGTTCACTGTAGGCTTCCAGGGCGGGCCCAGTCGCGGCCCAAACAAAATCGGGGCCCCTTATTCCAGCATCCCAAAACTCTCGCAGTTGGTTCTGAATTTTTGTTCGCATTTCGTCTAAGACCTGGTTATCCCATCCAGGGCGCGCAGCAATTGCTCGCTTCCTACAGACAAGCCAAACCGAAGAAGATAACGATGCGCGACCGTAGTTGCGAACTCCACCGCGCATTTCTGTAGCGATTGGCCAACTCCCGCAGACAACAAATCCGGCCCGAATCATTGCAGATACAAGCGTTTCCCAAGCGTCCGGTTGTTTGTGTGCAAACACGATTACCATACGGCCATCTGGAGCTAGTGCATGGTGGCATGCGTGAAATGCACGAAACATCCCGTCTTCGTAGGTGGCTTTCGACTTAATCGCATCACCGTTGAACCGACTCGAGTCATCGATCAACTCACCATCGTTTTGTTGATGATCCCACTTCGGAGACAGAGATTTACTGAAAATTACCGACGTATTCGCAGTCTTTTCTACGAGAGTTCGCCGCAGCCAGATGTAGAAGAAATCCATAAGATCGGAATACGGTATTGCATCGTAGTATGGCGGATCGGTAACAATGATATCGTACGTTTCAGCGCTCAATGTTGTAGCGGACTGACATAAGACCGTTGGCGCAGACGATGCGGACCCGTTGTCCAACAGTGAGGAGGCCAGAACGCGGCATACGTTCTGAACAGCCCCTTGGAAGTAACGGTCGAGGGGAGCTAGAGGAGCGCCTTCTGCAAAGTCCCACGTTATAGGTAGAGCAAACCGAAGAAACGTTTGTTTAACTTCTTCCGCCACGGGCTCCCAAATGCAAATGGTGCTTAAGTAGTTCGCTGCGCGATCAATACAACAGGCCAGATAGGCACCTATCGCGTCCCTCTGCTCGTCCGGTCCATGCTCATCACCACTTTCACGAACAGCCTTCACCAGCACTCCTAAGGCTAACAGCTGGCGGGGTGTGAAAATTTTTCCCCATTGATCATAACCATAAAGAGGCACCCGAAAACCTAACGCTTCCTTACCAGGTAGTCCTTCTATGGGAATGCCAAAGGGGACCTTGGTGAATATATCCGAGAGTGACTGCTCCGCTTCATCAGCGATTCGAACTTCATGGGGAGTCGGAAGACGATATGCCTTCCCATCATGCTCCTGTACTACGATTGCCATATTGACGGTGCCGATACGCCCTGCCCGACCCTCTAAGCGTATATCTTCCATTGTCATTATCGCCGGACAACAGGGGCACTTCGCTCCAGATCGAGACATCGTACCCGCGCTGATTCGTCTGTCGTGCTCGCGACGTTGTGCGGTGTTTCCGCCTCTAATAGGCACGTTTATTTCAATTCCAAACACGACACCGTTATTATTCGTATTTGGCTCCATCGTGAGTAGAACCCGTTTTCTTTCCTTCCTGCAAAGCCAACGAGTTTTAATGAGTGGGATAGATGCTCGGCAGTTCTTACACATAACAGTCCGAGCCCACAAATAAGCCACTGTAGGCTTACTTATCCAACGCGGATTTTGTTTGTCTCTAAGATATTCCGTACTGAAATCTGCATTGAGTACCTCTATATCTGGCGCACCACTCTCTTTAAGCGGAACTAAACGTATGGGCTGTTTTTCGTACGATTTAGTGCTTTTCATATCGAGAGGCTCAAACTCAGCATACGTTGGATAGAACCGAGCGAGTTCTCGACGACCTTGGTCGAGTACCCACTGACCCCACGCTCTTACATGCCATGACAGGTCCGCTTTGGGTACACGTTCAGAGTCGCCCTTATCCTTAAGGAAAAGATCTCCAGCGAAGTTTTCCGTCTGCTTTCTAGTTTGCTTTGTTCTACCAGCGAGATGGGGATGCGCCCTGTAGAAAGAATTCATGAAATCTTCGTTGTGAAGAATGAAGTCAGGCAGCGGGTATGTTTTACCAGCGAGCTTCTGTGGATATTCAAGCGTGCATTTCAAGATGAACCACGCGACCGGATTGATGTCGACGGCAGTCACGTCGCACCCGAGACGCATCGCCTCCAGTGGAATTGCACCGCCGCCAGCGAATGGATCGAGCACTTTCGGAGCGCGACCACCGTAGGTTTTGCGGATTTCCTGTCTGAACCATTCCAAATCTTCTTTGTTCTCCGTCTCCCGACCCCAATGCAAAATGCCACCTTGGGTGACCTCCTTGTCCCGTTCCACGGTCTCACCGTTCGGCATTTTTTTCTTTTCAATCTTCTTTACCACATTGCCGCCAATCTTTTCGCAAAGCTCCTTTCGCTTTTCCGGCGTACCGGGGTCCGGCAGGAGCGTAGCAATGAGCGCCGCTCGACTAGCAGCCAACGGCCGCCGCGCCGGCCAGATGTGCAGCGTAGAAATATGCCCGTGCCGCACATTCTTCTCGTGGACGGAGTCCAACGAAGCCTGCTTCAGCGGAAATGCGTGTTCCATTAAACGAGGTAAATCCATCAACCTTCCTTTGGTTTCTAGATCTCCATGTTTGCGGTCGGCATTACTGGAGATAGTTCAATTGGTTTTTTATTTCTCGTGTACACTACAACTCTGACGTGCCAATCTCTCTTTGGATCGCCGCCTATTAAAAGCAAGACCGGCTCTGGACAGTTCATCGCCTTATTACGCGCGAAATCCAGCATTTGTTGCTCATCTGTACCGCTTGGATCTGGATTGGCGAAAGGATGATAATGCCATTCTCCAAGGTAATATTCTTTCCGTCGCCATAGCTGATTCAGAAGCTGCTGAAGCCCTTTGATACCCCGAACGAAAAAGCTGGCGCCGTGCCTAGAATCGGGAGGTGGCCCAGAAACTTGAACAACCACGGCAGTGTCATGGCTTTGCGAATAATGACCTAGCAAAACACCTCCGGTTTCTTTTCGATCGGCCTGAACGCAAAACACGAGAAGCGTATTCATCTCATTGGAAGGAATGGTAAGTCCAAATTGGCGATCCGCACTTCGATAAATGAATGACGTATCGACACTACACATCAGTATTTGCCTCGTGCACCTTACGAAGGCCTGCTGGCAGACTATCAACGAAGTCTTGCTCGAAGACTCGGAAAATACCGCTGCCGGGACGATGCAGGGAATCGTGTTCGAAAAGTTTTGTCGCCATAGAGGCCAAAAGCCATATATCGTCAGCGCGGGCTGGAAACACTGGATTCCAGCAACCAATACCCTCCCGCGGCCATTTCAATTCTTTGTACTCGGTAGCCTCTTGAGCTAGCCAAGGGGTTACCTGTTGCGCGAATCTTTCGTGGGGAAAATGTTTTCCTTGATAGGCAAAATAGAATAATCTCCTCGCGAATAGGCCGACTGAGACACTGAGAAATAGTTTGTCGCTCGACCATTCGCAATCTGCAAGCTCACTCAATAAGGTATCGCTACCTCTACAATCTATGATTACTTCTCGAGCCTGGATAATCTGAAGTTCCTTTTCGTCACATGCACTGAGATTCTTGTTTATAAACGATACATTTGCATGGGGTACTGCGGCATTAAGGCTAATCGCGACACTCTCTGCCTTCGGGTGTCCGACATTCGCAACCCCTTCAGTGTGACGGCATAGGTTTCCTACATCCAAAAAATCCCCATCAATCACGATCAGATCGTCGACGTGCATCCGGACCAACAATTGAGCAAGGGAAGCACCTAACGCGCCGGCTCCGATGAGCGCGATCTTGTTCTTCGCTACTTCTGCCGGGAGGGATCCTCGCGATGTCAGTTCGTTCGAGTCCCAATTCCGTGATCGTACCCATTCAATTGAAATATTGTCCTGCAGCACTACCGCATTATCCCGCAGTTGGTAGCTACTTTTTTTATGTTGAAATCCCTTGTCCTGAGCATTGGACAAGACCGGTAGCAAGAACGGCTGCCAGTGAAAGTGTTTGGGTGGATCACCGATGTTTCTTGGGATGGGAAAACCCAAAAGAAGAATGTGACGCTTTCCGTCCCGTATCGCAAAAGCCAATTGTTGAATGAGCGTTTTCAATTCGACACCCTTTTCGGCCAATATCTTCAGCAGTTCTCCCAGCGTGTCGGGAACCTGCCAAGGATGTGATATAGGTGGCGCATCCAATCGAATCCACAAAGCGTCCCGTGTTTTCTTAAGGACTCGGTCAAGTCCTGTACCAAAACGATTCCCGAGAAGGTTCTTCCGACGCGAGTCCATGAACGAGGACACAAAGAACACTCCCTCATTGGACTCGTGTTGCAACACCGCGGCATATCCAAATTGTTCCGGTATAGCGGACCAAATTTTGAACGAATCCGAGTTTTCGACGAACGCGATCTGACCGATAGTTCTAAAGGGGAAATCGGGCAACTCAAAAGGATCGCCGGATTGGACTAGAGCATCGTTAGAAGCAGCCAAGAGCCAATCTTGGGCGCGAGAACAATGCCAGGCCAGGCGTTCGTCTGGGGACATCGGCTCACGGTCGTAGATGCGTCTGCCGGAATGCCGTAAGCTTGTTTGTTGACAGATCTTTCCAGTACGCCAGGGCACCTTTTCATCACCAAACGAGTTAAAGCTCTGATGTTGAAATGTTAGTTCTAAACCTCCGTTCTTGGCTGGATAGAAATCAATTTCCCCCCAAGGATAAGTATGCGGAACGAATACATACCACTCTGTTGAAGATGGGACGATGTCGCCGCGTGAATTGTCAATCTGAAAGCGGCAACGAAGTCCCCATTTGCGAGAGCTCGAATACCAACTCCAGTCATCGATCATCTCGAAGAACTGAAGCTCTTCCAGGGCTCGACGGCCACTCAATAGTGCCGCCGAAGGATGTGTCGGTACCGTCTTCATCCGAAGCGGCCGCCTCCAATTATTGATACACCTTGGCGTGGAGTGAAGCCGCCCTGATCGGATTTATTGCCACCGCCTTTATCAGATTCTGCAGGAGGGTCAGGAAACTTATCGCCGAAAAGGCGCTTCCAAAGGATAGCACTTTTGCGAATATCTTCTTCGTTGAAGGCTTTGCGAGCTAGTTCTGCAGCCTCGGTTACGATCGCATGAAACGCTGACCAGTCATCTCCCGAGACGCGATGTAGAACGTTGTGACTCGGCACACCATGGTCCGGAAGGAAAGGTGTTGTCTTATTGGCGGCTTGAACGCTGTATCGGTCACGAATTTGCTCCAGCGCTTGTACAACACCTTCCGCCACCGATCGAATGCCGTCTGGGCAACATGTCCAGGTCAAGTGCTCAAGGGGATAGCTTCTCGGGTATTTGGGCGTAGGTTTTTGTGTGTTACGCCACCACTTCAGGCATTTTACAACGTTCACAAAATGTCTATTGCACGCTCGATTCTTGCTCCTCGTGACGACGATTTGCGAGAGCGGGTCGGTTTGATCCCATTGTTCCGCGTCGCGATCCGGAATCCACAGTGGTTCAGATTGCCATTCCTTTTCTTCCGCAAGAGTTTTATAAAAGGAATTTGACGCGGGCCTTTCTTCTTCGGGTTTCCAGGAGCGCTTGAGAGCCCAATCCTCGGCTTCACTCAGTGTTTTAACGGTGGTAACACTTGCCGATTTCAGCATTGACTTCGCAGATTCGCTGGGCGCCGAAGTCGGTACAAGATCTAACGCAACATAAGACAGTTTAATGCCCCATGAACGTCCCTGGGGCTCGTACTTTCCTCGGTAATGCTTTTGAAGAAATGGCTTAAATTTGTTCAGTGCTTCTTGAGGCGTCGTGAAAAAACGATCCAACGAGGTGACGACGATAACGTCTACGTCGGTCAGTTTATTACCATTCGACGGTCTAACCGCCGTTGAGCGCCGGTAGCTCCCCTGCAGGAACGTATCAACGATTATCGTCGAGAGATCTTCGTCTTCCAGCAATCGTTTCCGCAGCGTCGAATGGCCAGTTATACAATCCTCGACCTGAGACTCAGTCAACCGAATCTCAGATAGGAAATCGGAGAAATAAGATGCAATGGCTGCCATATTTTTAGGCCTCCTTAACGCCAGTCCCCTTTACGCTCTGCAGCTGCGGCAAGCTTAGGGAGGGCTCGTATGCTCCCGCAGCGCCGCTGTCAAAATCGTACTCATAAAGTACACAGGGGCCTAAACTCCTAGCCATCTGCCCCAAGAAGAAAATAAATGCGTTCGGAGCGGCCCAGAATAAATGAATTTTCGCTCCGCGTTCCAAATCAGAACGCTGCTTGCGAATTTCCGAGACAAGCTGTTGAGCTAGATTAAAGGCATGGGTTCCGTCCTTAATCGAAGAATTACCCGGGATAGGAAGTGCAAAGTGAAGTACACGCCCGACTTTTGACAATGATCGCTTCACGTACTGAGTCGCATCGGAGGCGATTTGATGAGTTACACTGATAGCAACGGCAACCTCGTTTCCATCGCCCTCGATTGATGTCGATTCGCACCGCCATTGCACAGTAGCATCAGTGGTGGTTTGTCCGGGTCTCCACACGACCCTTCCCTGCAAAGTAGATTGAACCGGCACAATGTTGACGCCGGACTTGGAGTCAAGACAATAACCGGCAGCAAAAGCGATCGATCCGTGCGCAGGCAAATGAAGGTGATACGGCCGTTGCTCTCGCGTGCTCCGGCTGAGAAAACTTTCAACCTCGGAGTACACGTTTTGCCAAAGTACGGGTTCTTGGATGCGGCGACCTTCGAAATACCGAGCCAAACACAAGAGCTCATCGGTTGCATCCTCAAGGTATTCCGTGGAACGCATGAAACTGCGCAGACCTAGTCTTTTTGCATCTGGCTCATTCAGAACTGAACCACGCCACAATCCATTTTTCTTGCACAGTCCTTCAATGTCTGCCCGCGTGAATGCCACACGTCCTTGCTTAACAAAAGTCCGGGTTAGATCACCGTAAGGATGCGTTAAGCTACCCTCTTCGACGGGAACAAATCCTGCTAGACGAAGATAGTGATTCAATTGCGTGCCGATCTCATCTAGATGGGGACCGTGACAAATGCGAATGGGAGCCAGGGTCTTTCGTAGTTCGTCGTCCACTGTTAATCCGAGATGTTGTTTCCAGGCTTCTCGGACGCGCCCTATCTTGGATGCGGGTCCTCCTTTGGATAGTATGTCCCATCGGATACGCCCGTCCGAGGCGCTCCAGAGCGTTGCCATTTCATCGTCTGGATGGACCGTCCAAGGCGAATAGATTATGAACCTGCACCCGGTCCCATCCGGTGCGTATTGTTGCTGCGCATTTCGAATCCGCTGCGAGAGGGATACTGACGATGCATTAATAAACTTCGGATCGATTAAAGCCTGCCACGTAAGAGCGCCGCTGTGATCTACGTGGAATTTCACTTGGTAAAAGTCTGTTCGTATCTGGTCGTCCCTATCATCGATGGGCGGATCATAATGAACCACTACGTCGTCCAACGATTTTATATTCTGTGCCTCGAATTCGACCTTAACTACCTTCGGTCGCTCGTCGAACATTCGACACACCTGGATCCAAAAGACCCGACTTTGGTAATCATCTCCTGACAATCGCGCTGCTATGGCTTTAGCCATTTATGGCCTCCAGAGCGTCTGGCTTGGCTGCACCTTCCACGAGCGACGCAATCTGACGATTCCCGTAGATCGTCTGACTAATATCTGACGATTTCGATTTTACTTCGGCTAAATGGCTAATCTGACGATTACGAGGTTTCATCTGACGATTGTCTGACGATTAGGTCTTATTTCCCAAGACGTAGCGAGTGGAGCGTCCTTGCCCCTCTCTTTTCGCCAGTCCTAGCTTTACCAAGAGACTAAAGTCGCGTGCGGCGGTATCGCGGGTAACGCCGAACTCCTTCTCACACCAGCGACTTGTTAACTCGTTTCCTTGGGCGAGATGCAAAACCATAGTCTTTTGCCGTTCGTTCAACTGTGCTTCCACCGCTGGCGTTACCAAGAGTCGGGTTTCTGGTACCCGAATACGGTCAACGTCGTCGCCGGGTCCGGGAAAAGTGAGCTGGAAATACCCGGTTTCAGCGGTGAGGAGGGGCTGCTCCAATCCATGATTGAGCATCTGGTCGCGCATGCGTCGGAAGCCGCTGCCGCGCTCCTCGATACGGTGGAAATAAGATAGGCATTGGGCCAGCACCGGATTGCGCGAGCAAGGGCGGTACTTTCCCTTTCGCAAATTTGCAAGCGTGATAGGCGCGGGTGGAAGACCGGGGCTGGAGACGACCACACGATCGGAAAAGACTTCGAGCATGATCTTGCGTCCGGCGTCTTCGTATTGCCGGTGCGCAATCGCGTTCACCAGAGCTTCCCGTAGAGCTTCCACCGGAAATTCATCGAGCCGGACGCGGTTCAGCCCGACCACTTTCATCGGGTGGCGGGTGTTGCGGTCGATGAAGGCGAGGGCGCGATCAACCGCTACCGGCATCGGACCGCGTATGTCTTCGTGATCGCGAGGATCTCCGTCCGCCTCCACGCCGCGATAGGCGTCGGCCAGAATGCGACATTGCGGAAATACCGCCGAAGGGTCTTTCGCCAGAAGAACGATACCGGCAGCAGTGGCGTAATGTTCGCCAGAGTTTGGTTCTTGCCAAACCAGCCCGCGAAGCGATGCTCCGGATAGGAGATCGGCCTCGCTCAGACCGTCCACATTACGACTCTCTGCTACTGCGATCAGTCTTCGAGCTACGGAACCGTCCAGGTCCGTCCACCGAACTCGGGTTAGCGGCTGTGATTCAAAGGTGGAGGTCGCTTCGATCGTTTGCTCCGCGATTTTATTTTCGTCGCTGGAAGGAATGATCCCGCTGCCGTCTTTGAGACGTTTAACGAGCGCGGCGCGGACTTCTTTCTGGAGCTCAATGACGTTTCCGAAGCGCTTGTACTTGGGGCCGTCCGCGTCGAGCTCTTTCAATAAAGCATCGGTACCGGCTTCCCGTTTCAGACTTCGATCGCCTTTGATAAAGGCTAGGACCGGCAGCTTTTTTTCTTTGGCTCGGCGGTATTCAGCATGGGTGATAGAGACCTCACCGACGAGGCTGCCGTATTGAACTGCCACTATCAACAAATAGATTTGACACGTATCCAGCGCTTTCAAGCAGCCTTCGAGCGCCTTGTCGGGAGAAGCCGGCTCGAACTCATAGAGCACCGGGACGCAGTGAGCCGACAGGAACGGATCGGTGTTTATAAGATTCTGGACAATGAGACGCTCGTCTTCCAACTCCTTTTGCACCGAACTAACAAAAACTCTGAGTTTGCTCATGCAGTTGCCCCCGACGCTAGCAGAATCTCCCTAGCGCTGATGAGCATACTTCCCTTCGCTTTGGCCAACAACGAACCAAAAGGATCTTGCACTCGCGCCAGTCTCGGGTTCGGTGTGGCGCAATCGTAGACGGCGTAGAGCCAATAGCCTTGCCGCATATTACAGGCTTTAGCCCATTCATTGGCCAATACTTCGACTTCACCTGTTCTCGCACGACCTTTAACTTCGATCGCGCGTTTCTCATTGCCTGGCCGTATCGAAAGAAGATCAAAGCCCGGATGATCAGGTAAGCCGGCGGTGCGAGCGAGCTCCGGCGTGTGCACGTATTTCACCGTTGCGCCGGCCGCTTCTTCAAACGCCTGGGCAATCGTCATGGCAATCATTTCGACATTGGCGTCATGCTGCTCTAGGTCCGCGGGCTCTGACGAAGGCACAACGAGGGCGTGTGCGATGAATGTGATCGGACCGGGCTCGATCAGTTCGGGCTCGCGCCGCAAAACGGCTAGCGCATTTTCGCGGCGGGCGGCGAGTAAGCGCTGCTGGAGCTTAACATCCACAAGAGCCTCGATTGCCCGACGATTGCCGGTGCGGGCTTTCTCAGATTGCCTGGCGCGAGCGGCGGCAAGCTCTGCTTCTTGGTAATCAAAACCACGATTAATAAAATCTTCGTGTTGGGGAACCGTTTCAAGCAATCGACTCTTGTGGTTCAGCGCCGTTTCTCGTGCGACGCGTTCCGCGAGATAGGCTCGGGCGTTTTCGCTCTGAGAGCTAGCGGCTGCTGCGAGCCGCTGTGCTGACGCGGGCAGCCCACGCCCGCCTTTGAGAAGCAAAAGATGTTCGATCGGACAGAGTGTAATTTCTGCCCCCTCGTACTGTTTAACGCCGACGATCCAGCAGTCCAAAACCTCTTCTTTGCTTAATTCATGAAACGCCAAGTCAGCCTTGCGAACGACTGAAAGCAGCGCCATATGAAATAGGTAGGGCTTTTCGCAGGTCGGGTCGACGAATATCGCGCCGCGCGCACCTTGGTCCGCCAGACGTTCTGTTACAAGCGAACGAAAACGCTCAAAGACGGGTTCTCCTGGATGAAGCCAAATCGTATTTTTCGAATCGAGAGGCCGCGACACCGAAAAGTTCTCTCTCGCCTCTCCCGGATATAGCTCTAAGACCTGCAGCAACGGATCTATCGATCCAAGGCGGGCCGGGCGAAAAGAAAATATACCTTCCATGTCGCCGTCGACTTCAATGTCAACCAGCGGCGCTGCCTGTTGAATATACTGACGGACGTAACCTGGCATTAACCGAAAATAGACTTCCCGCTCCAAATCGAGACGAAGACGAGGAAGCTCGGTCGCAACATCCCCACCGGAACCATAAAGAACTTTTTCGTGGGCGGTAAGTGCCTCTATCTGCTCTTTGGTGAGACGCCCCTCTAATTCACGATCCAAAGCGCCGGTGCCCTCGGTAACTGCCAACTCCATGTACTTCTTGATCGATACGTCTTGGAAAATACGACCGATGCAGTCGAAGACCTTGTCTGAATGGAGCTCCTTACGAATCTTTTCCAGTTTGTCGAGGAGGACTTTCAGTACTTTGCCTTCCCGCGTGGACGGAGCAACGAGATTAATAATGATCACTGGATCGTGTTTCTGGAGATAACGATGAATTCGCCCCATGCGCTGCTCCAGCCGCGCGGGATTCCATGGCACATCATAGTTGATCATGATCCAGCAGAACTGAAGGTTAATACCCTCGCCCGCCGCGTCCGTGCAAATCAGGAAGCGAGCGCCACCCTCGTGTACTGGCTTTCGGAATCGCTCCACTTCATCTTCGCGTTGCGTAAAGTCCATGCCGCCATGAATCTGCGCAATTTGGCCGGTGTAACCCATGCCGCCGAGACGATTTACCAGAAACTGCAGCGTGTCTCGATGCTCGCTGAAAACAATCAGTTTCTCGTCCGAAAACTTCGGGTCGATCAAGATCTCGCGCAGTTTGTCGAACTTCGATTCGTGGCCGAGGTCGTAAACCTTTCTGGCCAGGGTGAGCAGGATGTGGACTTGTTCCTTCTCGGCCAATAGATCTGTCAGCGAGGCCGCAACTACTCCTTGCAGCAGCTTGTCCTCGGCAAGTTCGTTCTCCTCGCGACCTTCCGTTGCCGCTTCGTCATCTGCGGTTTTGGAATCAAAAACATCGTCGTCTTCGTGGAGACGTTGCTGAAGAGTGATGAGTTGCTCGTTGGTTAGCTTGCCGTCCTGAACGTCGGCGATCAGCTTGTCGAGTTTTTCAATACGGCGCTCGAATGACCGCAGCAGCGCATATGTCGAGCTTGCTAATCGGCGCTGAAAAACGCTCATTGCGAGTCGCGCGGCTTCACGGTTAAGCATCTTGGCGCGATTGTAAACGTAACGCAGATAATCCGTAGTCGCGTCGTAAAGAGTTTGCTCGCTCACCTCTCCTTGCGTTAGCTCATACCCGAGTGTGTCGGACACCCGCGTGGGATAGAGGGGGCGACCGTCTAGGAGAACCATCTCTTCTTTCGTCCGCCTGATAAAATGAACCCGACGTTGCTCCGGCGGATAGTCTTCAAAAGCTTCCGGCGTAGCGAGTATCTCAGGTTCCAGCAATCGCCACAGCGCATAGTACGGATAGTCTTTGCCCATGTGCGGCGTCGCCGTAAGCAGCAACAAGTGATAGGCATTCCAGGGCAGGCGCCAGTCCTTGTCTTGGGTTTGGATTCCGGCAAGAGCCTCAGCAAGACAGTAACGTTCGGTTTTGCGAACACGAAGATCGGCGTCGCGATTCGCCGCGAGTTTGTGGGCTTCGTCGAAAATCACGAGGTCGTAAGGAATTACACTCGGATCTTTAAGTCGAGCGAATACGCGGTCACTACCCAACGTGTCGACGCTGACGATGACGCGATCGCTGTTGTCGCCAACAAATGGGTTCTCCTGTCGGGCGTCGTTTCCGCGAACGATACGAAACGGCAGATTAAAGAGATTCAACAATTCACGGCGCCAATTTCCGATAAGACCGGCGGGTGGAACAATTAGGATTCTTCGTAAAAGGCGCCGCGATAACATCTCGCGGATGTAAAGACCGGACACGATGGTCTTGCCTGCTCCGGAATCATCAGCCAATAGAAAGCGCAATGGCGATTGCTTGAGCATGTAATCGTAGACGGCGATACGTTGATGAGGCAGTGGATCGATGCTGGAAATTTCCGTTGCAAAGGTCGGGTTGGCAAGATGACCGAATGACAGGCGCTCGCCTTCTGCTAAAACCTTTATGACCTCCGGATCAGCCGTGAAATCCAAAATCGCCGGGGGCTTATTGTCTTTGCTTCCATATGGAGCTTCTGGATCCCCGACTTCCATCTCCATCTGGCGAAGACGGTTCCAAGAAAGTTGGGATGGTTTTGTTTGTCCGTTCTCCCAACGGTTAACTGTGGCGAAAGAGACACCCAAGCGGGCAGCTAACGCTTGTTGAGTAAGGTCGCGGTGAGCACGGAACTGCTTTATTCGGTCGGGGTAGTCGTCGCCGGGTCGGAAGGAAAGATAGTAATTTTGCGCCATTACGAATCTCAATTAATAGTCTTATAACATATGTTATATTTCTTAGTCAAGCGGCACGCGATCTTGATTTTTAAACGAGTCTCTCCTATCCTTCTAGCCAGTGGAGGGATGAAACAGATGGCCGCAAGACAAACTTTGAGCGATGTAGATTTGGCGAGATATGCAGACGAGCACATGTATTACGAAATCGAGATGTTTTTTGCAGCCGGGAACTTAGTCGGCTCTGGATCAGTTGACCAACGTATGCAAAACGCTTTTGTCGAATCCTTCATCTTGCACGCTCGAAATCTAATTATGTTGTTTTTCCATCCGAGAAAAATTAGACAGTACGACGTGATAGCAGATGACTTTTTCACCAATCCAATTGATTGGAAATCTGTGCGACCTAGGATGTCCCCAACTATTCAGAGTGCTTTAGACCGGGCAGATAAAGAACTGGCGCACTTAACCACTCAGAGAATATCCGGCTCTCCGGCGGTTAAGAATTGGGATGCAAATCAAGTTACAACGGCGCTTATCCCGGTTATTGAAAAATTTGTTGATGGCGCCGATCCGCATCGATTGCTTAAGTCTACTGCGGACAAAATCCGAAACCTCTTAAAACCCGCGCCTGTAACTATGGTGTCAACGCCGGGCATCTTGGCCTGCGTTCCGGGCTTGACCAGAACTTCGTTCCCAATCCTCTGAAGATTCTGATTAATTTACAGAGTGAGTGTGTTGCTAGCGTGTAGCATCACTCTGCTCAACGAAACTTACGATCAGACCATACGGATTTTGCTGAGTTCTTTCGACATGCTGAAGCGTGACTCGATACTGAAAAGGTTTTTTTTCGGTCTCCGTCCTGCCCACGTAGGTTAACCGTTCACCAGTGAATCTGACCACGAGCGGATCTTTGCCCTCGACCTTCTCTGAATCAACAGCAAAGAACTGGGAAATTCGGTTCGTCACCACCTGCTTGAGCTGGGCACGGGCCACGGGCTCGAAGCGACTTAGAACCGGGCAATGGATAGATTTGCTGTGACTTTGGAACGGGCGTTCAGTTTTATTCTGATTTCACAACCCTGACTTGTTATTTGGGAGCCAAAATAAACTCGGCAGCGCACAAAAAGCGAGAAGCTGCCAAGGGTGGATTCTCCAAAAGGGCTATTCAGCAATTCATGCAGAGTTTTTAATTGTCGCCTTTTCAGAGCACTGCCACCGTCCTGATCACGACTGACATCATGGTCGTCATCGACGACCAAAACCCGGCGATTGGCATGGCGGCGCTTGTCCGTCAGTGGTTCAACCTTTTGGCGCTTTGGCCACGGACTTGCCACGAAGCCCCTCTTTAACAAGCTGCGCAAGGAAATCGGCGAACGGCGTGATGTTCTGCCGTACGCTTGCCTCTTCCAGAGCGGCCATGTAGGCGTCCCGTCGTTCCAGCGGCACCACTGTCCAGGGGTAACCGCCGGCCGCGAGCATCACGTTCATGAGGAACCTGCCGATACGGCCATTGCCGTCCATGTAGGGGTGGATGTAGACAAAGATAAAATGGCCGAGCACGACCCGTACTGACGGCTCGGCCTCCTGCGTCAGCATCTCGAAAAACACCGGCATGGCATCGCGCACGGCCGCACTGTTAGGCGGAACGTGCATTGAGCGCCGGATGTAGACAGGCGCGTTTCGATAACCGGCAAGGTCAGCGGGGCGCAACAAGCCCGCCGTCACGCTCGGTGCAAACATTTCCCGGTACCAGGCGCCGTGATCCTCTTCGGCAACGGCCCCAGGGTTCTCACCACGCAGAACTCTCCGCAGGCTCTTTTGCACAGACTGAAACGCGAGCCAGTAGCCTCTCGCCGCGAGGGCATTGCGCTGCTCGCGGTCCTGTTCGTTTGCGTCAGGGTTCCACGTGCCGCTGCGCACGCGCTCGATCATTGCGGGATTGACGCGGTAGCCTTCAATCGACAGCGAGTGATAGGCGTCGGTGGCATAGACCTCCTGCACATGCTTGAGATAGCCATCGGTGTCACTCGGCCGCCCCGGCGAGCCGGGAAACCTTTCGATGACGGGGCCACGCATTTGCTGCCACATGAGGCGGATGCGGCCCGCGTAAGGAGACGCCTCGCGCCGCGGGAGCACAAGTTCGATCCTGGTTGCGAACGGGTCCTGTTCGCGCACGTCGTAACCGGCAGCGCGCATGGTGCTCACGATGTCATCGGCAATGCGTTCGCGGCCGATGTTGCGAAAAGCGCCTGCGAGCCGTCCGGCGATCTTGCTGTGCCCGCCCTCCAGAAGGCGATCCAACACTTCCGAAGCATCTCGGATCGTCGCAAGTGCCGCGCGCGCGTCAGTGGAATTGTGCTCGAAGAGCGCGGGCGAGCTGGCAATCAGCGCTGCGGGCAATGAGAACAGCCGCAGCCCGTCCCTCTCCTCGATATCCTTTTCTTCGGGTACGGCGGCGCGAACGTCTAACAGCGATGTTCCGTAGGGCAGCGTCGTGGCCTTGTTGCCGCCTCTGGGAGAGCGCACCACAAGCTGGGGCGGTACCGCGTGGTTACCTGTATGCAGTAAGAGGGAGTGCTCCGGTGAAAGACACCATTCGCTGCCAAAGCGTTCGCGCAGGTAAGCCGCGCAAAAAGTCCAGAAGGAGGCATACCAGGCTGTGCTTTCACTGGCGCCATCATCCGGGCTCGCCGCTACGTACCAGCCCTTCATGACCTCTTGCAGGAAGCCGTTCTTGAGCAGGCGCTCCCGGTGAGCGCGTGAAAGATCGGCGGCCCGGATCGCGACGACGCCCCGGTCCTGAAGTTTCCTCAGCACTTCAAGGGATTCAGCCAGTTTCTCCTGCGGTGCGGCCATAAAATTGGTCCTATCATTAGGTTATATGTCGCACGATTATTAGGTCTTCGTGAGGTGCTATAATTAGGTTATTATGTTGTATCAGTTTTAGGTTATTA